>DASYTX010000387.1:0-12025 GCA_036001865.1 Terriglobales bacterium | reverse complement strand
GACTACGCGCCGCTTCTTTTTGTAGCTCGGTTATCGCCTCCTGGTGTCGCCCCAGGCTGGCGTACGCAAAACCAAGGTGATAATGCCCAAGCGGAATATCGGGCTGAAGTTTCACGGCGCGGCGGAAGTGCTCGATTCCCTGCAGCGTGCGGTTGGTGTTCTGGTAGACGCGGCCCAGCAGCACGTGCGCTAACGCGGAGTCCGGATTCAGTGCTAGCGACTTCTCCAATTGCTCGGCGGCTTCGGTGAACTTGTTCTCGGTGAGATATACCAGCGCGCGGTCGTAGGGGATGTCGGCGCGCCGGGGCGCCAGTTGCTGCGCCCGCTCGAGCGGGCCTAAGGCCGCGGCGGTATTGCCTTGCTGGAAATAAGCCAGGCCCAGCCAGTGATGAAAGTCGGGTTGCTGCGGCCAGCGTTGGCTCGCTTCCTTGCCCAGGGTCACCGCTTCGGAGAGGCGCCGCGCCCGCAAGTAGCTGTAGAGCAGGCCACGCACCACCACGGGGTCCTCGGGCGCCAAAGCGCGCGCCTGCTCGAAGCTGACTGCGGCACCGGCAAAGTCGCCCGAGTCAAGCTGCTGCTGGCCGCGCTGCAACAACGACGAGACGCCCCCGGGCACAGATTGCGCCGCGACCGTCATGCTCCAGCAGAGCAGCGCTACCGTCGCCGTTCGCAGCATGCCCATACTTTACGGCAGGAACGGCTGTGCCTGCACCCCTCGCCGGACCTTGGTGCGTCCGCGGACGTCACGGCTCCCGCCGGCTGCGCGCATATCTCTTCGCCTGCTGGACCAACGCATCGAACAGCGCCCGCGAAGCAGCGTCCTTGTCAAAGCTCCGTTCCGGGTGCCACTGCACGGCGAGCACGAAGTGGTCCGCGGCAGTGCCCTCCAGGGCCTCGACGGTGCCGTCTTCGGAGCAGCGCGCGGCCACGCGCAGGCCGTCGCCCACCACGTCCACCGCCTGGTGGTGGCTTGAATTCACCGGCAGGCGCAGGCTGGTGAAATCGGGGCTGGGGTGAAGCCCGGTTCCGGGCGCTTCCGCCAGGATCTCCGCCAGCCGGGTATCAGGATCCACGTTGACGTCGTGCGCGTGCTCCACTGCGCGCCCGGCTGCGTGCTTGACTTTGGATTGGCTCACCGCCTCCACGTCCTGCACCAGCGTCCCGGTGCGGTACACATTCAGCGTCTGCAGCCCGTAGCAGATTCCGAAGACCGGCTTGTGCAGGTTGTAGGCGTCCTGCAGCAACAGTTCGTCGGCGGTGTCGCGGCGCGGATCCGGCGCTTCCGTCTTGGGATGACGAGCAGCGCCGTACTTCTGCGGATCGACATCGGCGGCGCTTCCCGGCAACAACGCCGCGTGGCAGCGGCTGATGATCTTCGCGATTTCCTCCGGCCCCACATCCAGCGGGACCACCACCGCCTCACCGCCAGCCTGCTCGATGGCGCGCGTGTACTGCGGCAGCGAACGCTGGGCGTACTCCGGCTTGCCGGAGTGCGGAACGGGGATGGCAATCTTAGGTTTCATCAGCGGCGCTCCTTCCATTCTAGAACCACCTAGCCCGTCTGACGGCTCCGTGGAAATCCCGGTGGGAACGCGGGCCTTCAGGCCCGCCAATCTCATCGCCCTCTGAGTCGGGCTTTAGCCCTGGCCAAGAATTCCAACACTGATGCGACAGCTTCTGGTCGACCTCCGAAGTGTGTAAACTCATCAACGCGCTGATAGACAGTATCAAATCAACCCAAGCTGCCCACTGAAGACTGGCGACTACTGAAGACTGACGACTGCTTATGGCGGTATCGGTTTCCCTCGACGGCAAAGTGGCCCTGATCACCGGCGGCTCACGCGGCATTGGCGCGGCCACGGTGAGCATGTTTGTCGCTGCGGGCGCCAAGGTGATGTTCAACTTCCAGAAGTCGGCGAGCGAGGCCGACAAGCTCATCCGCGCCTGCGGTCCTGACAATTGCGCAGCCGAGCAGGCCGATCTTGACAACTCCCGCTCCGCCCGCCGTTTGGTCGAAGACACCGTGCAGCGCTTCGGCCGTCTGGATGCCCTGGTGGTGAACCACGGCGTGTGGCCGCCGCAGCCTGTGTCCATCGACCAGATGAGCGAGGAGCAGTGGCGCCGCACCGTAGCCATCAATCTCGATAGCGTCTTCTACCTGGTCAAGCACGCCGTGGCCCAGATGAAGAAGCAGGGCAACGGCGGGCACATCGTGCTGGTCAGCTCGACCGCCGGACAGCGTGGCGAGGCCTACCACACCGACTACGCCGCCACCAAGGGCGCCATCATCAGCATGGTCAAGGGTCTCTCCACCGAACTCGCCCACGATCACATTTACGTCAACTGCGTGGCCCCCGGCTGGGTCGACACCGACATGGCCGCCCCTGCACTGCGCGATCCCGCCTTGCGCCAGCGAGTATTCGACACTATTCCCTTGGGACGGGTGGCCTCGCCGGATGAGATTGCCGCGCCTATCCTCTTCTTGTGCTCCAACCACGCTGGCTTCATCACCGGCGAAATCCTGAACGTCAACGGCGGAGCGGTGCTGGTGGGATGAAAGCGCTCTTTGGTCGTCGGTCGTCGGTCTGGTCGAAGCAGCCGTGTCAATCTCGCGGCTTCTAACTGCTGCCAGTTATTTCATCGAGGAAACCATCCAAGTGCGTCCGCGCCGGTTCGTATCAGGGCACGACTTCAGTCGTGCCGTAGGGAGCAGCAAGAACAGCGGCTTCAGCCGCTGCCTCAATGCCGAGTGTCCGGCAATAGACCCACGGCCTTTCTGAGATACTTGTAACGCAACCAGCCGCGATGACGTTTACAGCTTCTAACCCGTAAGGTCCCATGAAACGTATTCTCATCCTCACCGCCGCTCTGGCGCTTTCTGCCCTCGCGCAGACCCCGCCAGCTAACCCTGCTCCCGCCCAGCCGACCGCGCAGCGTGCTCCCATCCCCGAAACCCCCAACTCCCGCAAAGCCCGCGAGGTGCTGGACAGAATGATCCAGGCTCTGGGCGGTGACGCCTACCTCACTTTCCAGGACATGGAACAGGTGGGGCGCACTTATCGCTTCTACCGCGGCGTGCCGGTCGGAACCGGGGCCCGCTACTGGCGCTTTTGGAAATGGCCCGACAAGGACCGCATCGAACTCACCAAGCAACGCGATGTCATCTATGTCCGCAACGGCGACACCGGTTGGGAGATCACCTACAAGGGCACCCGCCTTGAAGATCCCCACGACTTGGCTGAGTATCTGCGCATCCGCCACTATTCCCTCGAGCAGGTCATCCGTCGCTGGTTGCGCGAACCCGGCGTGGCCCTTTTCTATGAAGGTGCCGGCATCACCGAGCAGAAGCCCGTGGAAAAGGTCACCATCATGAATGCCCAGAACGAAGCCGCCACCTTACACATCCACGCCAACAGTTTCTTGCCCGTGAAAAAGATCTACTCCCTGCGCGACCCCAAAACGCGGGAAATAAATGAAGAAGCCGAGGTCTACGACAACTGGCGCCCGCTGCAGGGCATTCAGACAGCGCACAGCTACACCCGCTTTTACAACGGCGAGATGGCCGGCCAGCGCTTCATCGAGTCCGTCAAATACAACGTCGGCCTCCCCGATTCTATGTTCACCGCAACCGTTACCTACGACCCCACCAAGAAGACCAGCCGCTAGAGCTTCGGTTTTAGCCGTCACACCGTCACACCGCCCCTTGTTACCAACGACCCATTCTTGCCACTAACTGTGGCTAATTTGCCACAGCCAGGTCCCGCAACCGTGCTGGTAATCTTCTCATCTACAACCACATAGGCTCCCCCCATGCGATACGAGCAGACAGTTCGAACTGCGGTCGAGTGCCAAGGTGTGGGCCTGCACAGTGGTGCTCCCGTCACGCTGCGCATGCTGCCGGCGCCTGCGGGAACGGGAGTGGTTTTCCGCCGTACTGACCTCGATGGCTTCGAGGTGGAGGCCACCGGACGCAACGTCGCCCGGGTCAGCTACGCCACCAGTCTGATGAAGAAAGGTGTCCTGATCTCCACTACCGAACACCTGCTGTCCGCCTTCATCGGCCTGGACGTAGATAACGCGATCGTGGAACTCGACAACCTGGAACTGCCCATCCTCGACGGCAGTGCCGAGCCCTACGCGGCCATGGTCCTGCGCGCCGGCATCCGCAAGCAGCGCCGGCCGCGCACCTACATGCGCATCCTGCGCGCCGTCGAGTTGTGCGAGGGCGAAAAGTTCATCGCCGTGTATCCATCGGAAACCTACTCCGTCGCTTACACCATCAACTTTCCCCACCCGCTTATCGGTAAGGAAACCTTCGCCATTGACCTGACCGGCGACGCCTACCGTCGCGAGATTGCCCCGGCGCGCACCTTCGGCTTCCTGCACGAGGCCCAGGTGTTGCTCAACATGGGCCTGATCCGCGGAGCTTCGGAAGCCAATGCCATCGTCCTCACCCACGACGGCATCAAGAATCCGCCGCTGCGCTACGCGGACGAGTTCGTTCGCCACAAGGTGCTCGACCTGATCGGCGACCTGGCGCTGCTCGGGCGCCGCATCCTGGGACGCGTGGTCGCTGACCGCGCCGGCCACGCTATGCACGTCGCCCTCGTTTCCCGCCTGCTGCGCGACCGCTCGCTGTGGGAAGAGGCTACTCTGGAAGACGTAGCAGAGCGCGAGCCTGCTGCCGCACCCGCCACCGCGTCCGTGATCCGACAGTAGCGCCGGCATCTTGCCGGATGTTGCGCGGGCGTCCCGCCCACGCAGTACGCTAATATCGGCCTCCAATGCAGAAGACCGTCTATCTCTCCCTCGGCTCCAACCTTGGCGACCGCATTGCCAATCTCCAAGCGGCAATTGCCCGCCTGGGCGAACTCGGACACATCGCCGCCGTCTCTTCCTTCTACGAAACTGAACCTGTTGACCTCGCGCAACAGCCGTGGTTCGTGAACTGTGCCGTCGCGCTGGAGACGGAACTCATGCCCCGCCAACTCCTGCGGCGGCTCCAAGCCATTGAACAGGACGTGGGCCGGCGGCGCCTTCAGCCCAAGGGCCCGCGCACCATCGACCTTGACATCCTGCTCTTCGGCATCTCCGTCATCGACACCGCCTCCCTTGTCATCCCACATCCCGCCATGCATGCGCGCCGCTTCGTGCTGGAGCCGCTGGCCGAGATCGCCCCCGGCGCCCGCCATCCCGTCTTCAAGCGCACCGTACGTGAGTTGCGCGACGCTCTGTCGCCCAATGCTGGCGCCGTCCGCCGCATCACGACGACGGAAAAATTTTAGCGCCGCCAGAATTCTCCCGAGCACCCGTAATCTCCCGTAGCGCCGGCATCTTGCCGGCTGTTACGAGGGCATCCTGCCCTCGCGCGCCCCCCGCGTGAACGCAATCGCACGCATTCCATCGCAAATCAGATTGTCATCCTGAGCATGACCTCCCGTAGCGCCGGCATCTTGCCGGCTGTTACGAGGGCATCCTGCCCTCGCGCGCCCCCCGCGTGAACGCAATCGCACGCATTCCATCCCAAATCAGATTGTCATCCTGAGCGACCGAGGGCTCCCGCGCGTTTTGTCCAGCGCGGGAGACGGGAGCGAAGGATCTCGGGGTCAGTTTGTAAGGAGCTTTTTCGAGAAAATCAGCGGATGCTGCGGCAGACCTGCGCCTGCGCTCCGGGAGACTGCTGCACCAGGTACTCATTACCGCGCGGGTCGCGACGCCAAATGTAGGAGTAGAAGACTTTCCCATTCGAACCGACCAGGTGCGCCACGCCGTGCTTGTAGACCACCTTGCCCGCGACCGGATGGTTAGGCGCCATGGTGTTCACCCAGGTGCCGTCCGGTCGTAGCAAGAAGCGGAACACGGCCTGCGGCCCCGCTTCCGGCACGGCCACGGGTGCAATCTCAAATCGCTTTGGCGTGCGCAGCTCGCTCACCCGATACATCCCGCAAACGAAGCTGCCGGTGAGTTTCTGCGGTGGTTGTGCCGCGCCATAGGGCTGCTTCGGCTGGTACTCAGGGGGATATTGCCAAGCCGCGCACGTGAGCGCCAACAGCCATGCAGCTAATGCGGGGCGAATCACGGTGTCGATCGCTCTGCGGGCACGTAGAAGTACACGCCACGTTCCTCGTTCACCTGACGCGTAGCTTCCAGGTCGAGTTCTGCCAGCGCCACCTTGCGGCTGCGGCCGCCGGCGAAATCAAAGAGCGTCGGCCCTACGATGGCGTAGTTGCGCACTTCGCGACGATGTCCGTCGCGGAACACCAGCACCGTGGGGTCCTGCTCGGCAGGCGGTGCGACCGGCGGCTCGGGCCGGCTCTCCTCCGCAACTCGATCTGGCCTGCGGCCTCTTTCCCGCCGCTGCTCGAAATCGTCCTCGTAGTTGTCGCCAATCTCCCGGCGGCGCTCCACCCGCAGCGGTTCCCCGGCCTCAACCACCTCCGGTTCAGGCTGCACCACATACGTCATCGGCGCGTACGGATAATACGGAACGTACACCGGGACAAAGACCGGGACGCGGTGGCGAAAACGATGTCGCGGCGTTCCAAACCTCACATTAAAGGTCGGATGATGCCCAAAGCTGACGCTTCCGCCGAAGGACGGCCCACAGCAGAAACGGTTGGTCTGAAAGCCAGCCGGACCCAGCGAAGTCACGCTGGCGGGTACGCCCGGCGGGTTGAAGAACGTCTTGCTCCCACCCAGCGAAGTGACCGAAGGCGGTGTGCCATGAATCTGGGCCTGCGCGGGCGCGGCCATTGCCAGGCCCATCGCCATCCCCAGAAGCGCGGCTGCACCGGGCTTCTTCATACCTTTATTCTAGCGCAACAGGGTGGCTTGCAGGCGGGTCATGGCGGTCAGCGACTCGGCCGCGTACGCCACAAACAGTATCGCTGTCCCCAGCAGCACGAGACGTCGCCGGCGCGTCTCCACCAGGTCGGCAAAGATTCCCCCGATGAAGACAAAAACAAACGGCAGTGAGCGCACGCCAAACGGGCCCAGGAAAACATCTGCGGAGGTGAGCAGGCCCAAGGCGACCAGCAGCGCGATCATCACCAGCGGGGCGGTGTTGCCGAAGTAGCGCGCCTTCCGCAGCCCGCAATAAGTCACCAGCGCGGCCACCGCCATGACGACCAGCGCTAGGTTGGCAGAGCGTTCGATTCCCGCCCAGTATCCGTGGAGAATGTCCCCGCTGGAACTGCCGGCCGCGGAGAAATTCTGCATGCCGCCCACTGCCTCAGCGGCCAGGCCCGGATGAAAGCCATGCGCCGCCAGCAGCGTGACCCCAGCCATCACGCATGCTGCCAGGAAAATTCCCGCCGCAGCCAGCGCCCGGTCCGGCACAAGATAGATCATCAACGCCAACGCGATCGCCAGCAGAATGAGTGAAGAATATCCCGAGCCTGCGGCCAGTGCGATTGACGTCCCCAGCAGCAGGACGCGACGCCAACGGTGTCGAACTTCGAGCAGAAATCCCAGCGTGCCGCCTGCGCGCGGAGGCGCATAGAGCGTGTGCGCCGCGGCAATGGCCACGAACACAGTTCCGAACGTGCCCAGCGCTCCCGTGATCACCGGCCCCGGCATCACGAAGTACGCGAATGAAGAAAAGCAGAAAAGCGCCAGCGCCAGATACCCGCCGGCGTTCCCATAGAGCCGCCGCGCCACGTACCAGATCGACGCGCCCAGCAGCCAGCCGAATGCGACAAACGGCAGCCGCAGCGCCCATTTCGCCAATTCCGGCTCGAGCGATTCCGGGTCGCGCCCGGAAAACAGGAATGGAATGGCGGCCAGCGCCGCCGGCAGCGGCATCGCCGGGACCTGCACCACGTGTCCGCGGAAGTGCTCCAGGCCGGCGTGCGCAACCAGCACCTCGGCCCGCTCCAGCGGCCGCCGCTCAACCACCCACAGCGCCTGCGCCAGGTACGCGCCCAACAACAGTAGGGCCAGCACCTGCGGCCAGCCAAAGCGCTCGCGTGGGATCACCGCATGATTTTAGATTGTAGGATTGTTCCTTGCAGATTGATGGATGGACTTTGGCTTTGTCATGCTGACGCAGCGAAGCATCCCTACCCAGAAGGAAATGCGCGTTGCGGATGCCATAACTGCTCACCCTTATATTTGTCATCCTGAGCCGCGTGAAGGAGCGCCGCGACTGAGCGCGAGCGAAGGATCCCTACAGTGAAAGGAATGTTCCACCTGCGAGTCCCGCCGCGTAGCGGCGTCCTTATTTAGCCCAGCACTTCAGTGCTGGGTGAACATTGCGCCCTGAGAAGTCCCGTAGGGACGAGCCGCACGCCTGCGATCTGAATTCACCGTAAATTCGAAAATCCGTCAATTCCTCGCCGCCCTCCGCATTCTCGACGGTTAAATCACCTTCTCCCCCACCAGCCACATGCTGTCGCTCGTCGGCAAACGATCCCGCCAGTCAAAACGCACAATCCCAAACCCGCTCTCGCGCAATAAGCGCACCAACAGTCCCGGCGTGAAATAGTTCACATGATCGGGAAACCGCAATCCGCACCACCGCGCCCCTCTCACTGCGCGGTTCCAGCTCGCGTAGTTGGGCACTTTGACGATCAGCCTCGCCCCCGGCTTCATCACCCGTGCCCCGGCCTCGAGTACCGCGCGCGGGTTGGGCTCGTGCTCGAGATATGACGTCATCACCACGCCGCTAAAAAATTCAGGTGCGAACCCCGACAACGCCCGCAGCGCATCGCCCTGCACCACCTGCCCGCCGCGTGGCGCAAACCGCTCCTGCGCCCGCCGGCTCAGCTCCTTGGACACTTCGATCCCAAACGGCACGTAGCTGCCAGGCAAACGCTCCAGCGCATATCCGCCGCCGCAACCCACGTCCAGCACGCGCCCCGGCGCAACGTACCGTCGCACCCAGCCCACCAGCTTGTCTCGCCCGAACAGCCGCGGCGGCACTGCCTTGAGCACTCGACTGATCCAGTGCAGCAACGGCTCGCGTCGCCGCCTTTGCTCTACCTCCTCCGCCCAGGTCTTCTCCCATGCCAGGTCCTCCTCGAGCGAGGCATACTCCGGCGGATTTTCCAGATAGACCAGCCCGCAGCCGCCGCACTGTTTCAACACCCAGGGCGCGACCGAATATGGGTGCGGAGGCGCGGCCGCATTGTCGCGCCCGCACAGCGGGCATGTACGGCTCACGCCAAAAGAGTAACCCACCACCGGAAATCGGAATACAATCCCCTGCCAGATCGACCGCAAGCCTGCGTGTTGCGCGTGCTGTGGCACGCCGAGGGGGCTGCCGATGATCGGCAGCACAATCTCTCATTACCATGTTCTGTCGGAGCTGGGCGCCGGCGGCATGGGAGTGGTCTACGAAGCTGAGGACCGCCGCCTCGGCCGCCGTATCGCTCTGAAGGTCCTGCCGGAGGACGTCTGTCAGGACCGCCAGGCGCTGGAGCGCTTCCAGCGCGAGGCACGCGCCGCTTCCGCCCTCAACCATCCCAACATTTGCACCATCTACGAGATCGATCAGGACCGCGGCCTGCACTTCATCGCCCTGGAGCTGCTCGAAGGCCAGCGCCTGAAGGACCGCATCGCCGGCAAGCCTCTCGAGATCCCCCTGCTGCTCGACCTGGCCATCCAGATCGCCGACGCTCTCGACGCCGCCCACGAGCAAAGCATCATCCATCGCGACATCACGCCCGCCAACATCTTCATCACCCGCCGCGGGCAGGCCAAGGTGCTCGACTTCGGCCTGGCCAAGTTGATCCGCAAACGCCAGGTGGCGACCACCGCGGCCTCGTCTCTCTCCACCGAGGCCGGCGTCACCACGCCCGGCATGGCCATGGGTACGGTCGCCTACATGTCGCCCGAGCAGGCCCGCGGCGAGGAGCTGGACGCTCGCACCGATCTGTTCTCTTTCGGCGCCGTCATCTACGAGATGGCCACCGGGCAGCCGGCATTTCCGGGGACCACCTGGGCTGTCATCTTCGACGGCATCCTGAACCGCGCGCCCGTGTCCCCGTCGCGCCTCAACCCGTCCCTGCCCGCCGACCTGGAGCGCGTTATCTTCACCGCCTTGGAGAAGGATCGCGAGCTGCGCTATCAATCCGCTGCCGCCATGCGCTCGGAGTTGAAGCGCCTCAAGCGCGATTACGAGTCCGCGCGCGGCATCACCCCGGTCCCAGGGAGCGGCCGCCAGCGGTTGCCGCACCCCGAGGAACTGCCCAAGGTCTCACGCCCCCTGGTGCGTGGATTGTTTGCATTGATCCAGGTGATGTACCTGGTTTTCTACATCGTGGCGCTGGCCACTCTGGATTCCATTCAACGGTTCTTCCACCACGTCATGCCCCGCCACGTTGCCACCATGGTGGCGCTGGTGATGATTACCGGTTTGGTGGGAATCGCCGTACGTCTATACCTGCTGGCTGCGGTATCCATGGACTATTCCGGCTTGGGCAGGAAGTTTCGCAAGCTGTTCCCCCTCATCTTGCCGCTGGACCAGCTTTGGGCGCTCTCCCCCTTCCTTTTGCCGACAAGCGTTCCCCTCGGCTTGGAATTTGCCATCGTGGTGGCCCTGCTCTATCTGCCGTTTTCTCAGCGCACCCTCGTGCGTATGTCCTATCCCTTTGACCGATGACCGATAGGCGAGCCTCGCGATGAGTTCCGGGCCTAATCGGCTCCTTACGAATGGCTTACAGTACGACCGGCAATTTACCCCCGGTGCATTGCGTTTCCACGCTGGAAGAAACAGACTTCGCCCCTGACGAGGGAACCCGAGCGGCAATTGCTGCCGGCAAGGAGGATGCCATGACCTGGCGAGTTGGTCTTATGGTTCTCGCGACCCTGACCTGGGTGCCGCAACCGAGCTTGGCTCAAGTGGCGCCACCCGCGCCCGTGACTTCCGGCAGACCGGAAGTTCGGCGCTCTTTCCGCACCGTCTTCGTGAACTCCGAGACGGTCTACCTGAAGAGTGAGCACCTGCAGAATGCCCTGCGCCAGCAACCCGAGTTCGCGCAATGGGGTATGCAGGTGTCGCTCGATCGAGCGGCGGCCGATGTCGTGCTTGAAGTGCACCGGCCCTTTCTCACCTTCGACTGGACTTACGACCTGATCGATCGGCGCAGCGGCGAGAAACTGGTTTCCGGAACCGTGGTGGCCAGTGAAGGACACCGCGCCGCCCTGCGTATTGCAGAAGAACTGATGAAGCAGCTTGCCCCGGGTCGTACCGCCGACAACCGCAGCCCGGAGGAAGCGCTGCGTACCTTTCACAATCTCTATGTCGAGTCCCACACCATCTACATGAAAACCGATGTCATGCTGGCTGCCTTACGCGCGCAACCGGCGATATCGCAATGGGGTATCAACCTGGTGGCCGAGCCCCAGCGCGCCGACGTCACCCTCACCATCCATCGCCCCTTCATGAGTTTCGACTGGCAGTACCGCATGCGGCATCCCGCCAGCGGGCGTGAGTTGGGCTCAGGCACAATCGTGGCCTGGGACGGGCCTACCGCTGCGCCGCTGCTAGCAGGGACCATCGTGAGCCGCATTGGTAGCACCCGCCAGGCTGCGCCGATTCCCGGCGGTCCCGCCGTGCTTCCGGCGGCGGCTACGGCCGCGGTGCGGCAGTGGCGGGTAAGACTGCAATCTGGCGCCGGACTGCGTTCCGGCATGCCGCTGACCGTCAGCATGTTGCCCGATCGCATTGTCGCCGCCGACGATCAGCGGGCGGTGTTCTCCATTCCCGCCCCCGATGTGGTGGCGGTCACCCACCACACCGCCGTCAAAGGCCCGGCAAGCGCATGGTGGAACTTCTGGAGCGGCGCTGCCGAAGACCCCGGTGAGGCATTGATCGCGCTTCCTGTGGTCCTGGCCGTTGGTGCGTTACTGGAACTCGGCCGTACCAACGAACACTACATCACCATTGATTGGCGGGAAGCGGGCAGGCTGCGCGAGCTGCAATTGCAGGTTAACTCCGCCGATCACCAGCCGCTGCTCGGCGAATTGAAGGCGGTGACCCATCGCGGCTGGAAGAGCCTGCCGGATGAAATCCACAGCCTGC
>DASYTX010000386.1:0-3175 GCA_036001865.1 Terriglobales bacterium | reverse complement strand
GGCGCCGCTCTTTCCATCCGCAGCGTCACTGGTCAACCCATCAAGTTCATCGGCGTGGGCGAGAAATACGATGCCATTGAGCCCTTCCATCCCGACCGCATCGTCTCCCGCATCCTGGGCATGGGCGACGTGCTCTCGCTCATCGAGAAGGCCGAGGAGAAGCTGGACAAGAAGAAGTCCGAGGAGTTTGCGCGCAAGGCGCTTTCCGGCGACGGCTTTTCGCTGGAGGACTTCCGCGACCAGTTGCGCCAGGTAAAGAAGCTGGGATCGCTACAGAGCATTGTGGGCATGCTGCCCAAGATCGGTCCCTTCGCCCAACTGCACGGCAAGGGCGAGCTGGACGACAAGCAATTGGTGCGCGTAGAGGCCATCATTAACTCCATGACGCCCCATGAGCGCGACCACCATGAGGTCATCAACGGCAGCCGGCGCAAACGCATTGCGCGGGGCTCGGGAACCACGGTGCAGGAGGTCAACCAGCTCTTGCGGCAGTACGCCCAGATGCGCAAGATGTTCAAGCAAATGGGCAAAGCCAGCTTCAACCGCCGTCTGGCGGGAATGAAGCTGCCCGGGCGGTAGGGCTCCGATGGCCGCCGCGATCACTTAGGAACAGCGGTATTCGACCTCCTAGCCGCGATCCGATCAACATCCAGCTGGCCCGACGCTGTGAGCTGCAGGAACCTGTCATACGTCGTCTCAGCACGACGTGCCGGGGCTTTCGCGGCCAAGATCAGCGGTGGAGGCGCGGGCGTCCTGCCCTGCGCTGCGAGTTCTCGCTCCATCTCCTTCTCCAGGAATTCGCCAAACGCGACTAACGCCTGCTGATGTTCGTCCATGGTTTCGACGGCAGCCGTGGGCTGTTGGGCGGCGAAGAGCTTCGGCAGCTCCGCTCCAACTAGTGGGGGCGTCGAAGTGAGCGGTTTATCGCTTAGCGCGATCGCGATGGAGTTAGCGTTTGCTACGCGCGCTCCGAGAGGGCCCAGACCCCATTTTTCGCTCACGTACTTGAGCACGCTGGTGTGATCGCACTGGGTGTGGTCGACGCCTTGACTCACCCAAGGCGATATCAGCAGCGTAGGAACGCGAACGCCGTAACGATCAAATAAAAACCCGGTTTTGTCGGCCCTATTATCGGCAGGAATCGCCTTGGGCGGGACGACGTGGTCGTAGAACCCGCCGTGCTCGTCATATGTGAGGACAAGAAGCGTGGTCGCCCAAAGTTTTTCGTTGCTCCGGAGGGCGTTATACACGCGCGCAATCAACTCTTCGCCGGTCCTTAGGTCGGTAGGTGGATGCTGATCATTGCGGCCCGGCCAGAAGTAGTCCGGCTCGATGAAGCAGTACTGCGGGAACGTCTGCTCGTCTCGCGCGTCCTGCTCAAAGTCCTTCATGTCGTCAAAATGCGAAATGTATTTCCAGAGCCTGACCAGCGTTAGAGCGTGGTGAGGGCCGTCGCGATAGATCTTCCAGCTCACGCCTTTATCCGCGAGGCGGTTGTACACCGTGACTTGGTCAAACCAGTGAATGTTCGGGTCGAAGATGCCGGTCGGCATATCTACGTGCCCGTTTGCCGTACCACTATGGACGAAGTAGCGGTTCGGCCAAGTCGGCCCGGGCATCGACGAAAACCAGCGGTCGCAGATTCTGAAGTTTCGCCCCAGGGAGTGGAGCACGGGCAGACTGTCGAGAGGAAAGTAGGCCATCACTTGTTCGAGCTTCGCAGCGTCGATACTCCCGAAACTCTTGCGGTAGTCTGCGACGAAATTCCCGCATTGATTGTCGATCTGAAATATGACATCGGCATACTCGTGTTTCGGGTCGGGATCGACGATCATCTTTGCCACAGGTGCCTGCTTCACGCCAGAGTTGCTCTTCGGGTTGCTGGCATCGACCCCGTCGAGGTCGGAATAAACTTCCTGCATGCAGCCCAACATTTGGTCGAACGAGTGGTTCTCCAGCATCAAGACAACCACATGCTTGATCGGATCAGATGCCACGCGTCACCCCCGCTATGTTTGTCGAGACGGAGGCTAGCACCCGCGGCGCAATATCTCTTCTTGGCGGGCAGTTTGTTCTGAATTCAGAACAAAAACGGGTAAGGTTGCCATTTAGAAGCATTTACAGGATAATCTCAGGTTTGCGCTTAGGCAGTTTCCAACTGCTAGAAAGGACGACGGATTCCCTTGGTAATGATTCGTCTGGCGCGCATGGGTGCGCGCAAAAAGCCCTACTATCGTATTGTAGTGATTGACAAAGAGCGGGCCCGCAATGGCCGGGCACTGGAAGTGGTGGGCACGTATAACCCACGGACAAGTCCAGCGACCATCGACCTGAAGCGGGAACGCATCGAGTACTGGGTTTCCCAGGGCGCCAAGGTGTCAGAGACTGTGACCAAGCTCATGTCCAAAGCCCCTGCTGGCGCAGGCACGGCGGCTTAGTTCCGGTCAGCTCGCAGTCTTTTTGCCGATCCGATCATTTGCGGGTGAGCAATTAGGCCCCACCCTCCTGGAGGAGCCGCCTATGAGCGAGCAGAGTGGGGACATGCGAGCGCTGGTCGAGCAGATTGCCAAGGCCTTGGTCGATGAGCCCGAACAGGTCTCGGTGCGCTCGGTGGATGGCGAACAGGTCGCGGTGCTGGAGTTGCGGGTGGCTCCCAACGACCTGGGCAAGGTGATCGGCAAACAGGGACGCACGGCGCGGTCGATCCGCACCATCCTGGGGGCCGCCGGCATGAAGCTGAAAAAGCGCTACACGCTGGAGATCCTGGAATAGCCCGCGCCGGCGGAGACTTAGGATCGCCGAAGAATTCATTACCATTGCCCGTGTTGCCAAGGTGCAAGGACGCCGCGGCGAAGTGGCCGCGGAACTCCTGACCGATTTCCCCGAGCGCTTCCGTGAACGCCGGCGACTGTACGTAAACTCACCCCGGGGGCTGCGCCGCGAGCTGGAATTGGAGTCCTACTGGTCTCACAAAGGCGCCATGGTTCTCAAGTTCCGCGGCGTGGACTCGATCAGCGATGCCGAAGCGCTTGTGGGATGCGAGATACAAATCCCTCGAGCAGAACGGGTGACCCTGCCCGAGAACGAGGTTTACGTTGCTGACCTGCTGGGCTGTACGGTAGTAGACACTGTGAGTGGCGCCGAGCTAGGCCGGATCGAGGACGTGCAGTCGGGC
>DASYTX010000385.1:0-26191 GCA_036001865.1 Terriglobales bacterium | reverse complement strand
ATGGGCACCATCGAGGTGCCCGCGAACGTGTACTGGGGCGCGCAGACGCAGCGTTCGCTCATGCACTTCAACATCGGGCGCGACACCATGCCGCCGGAGCTGATCCGCGCGTTTGGCATCCTGAAGAAAGCGGCAGCGCTGGTCAACCAAGATCTTGGAAAGCTTCCAGCGGACAAGGCCAAACTGATCGTGCAGGCCGCCGACGAGGTGATCGCCGGCAAGCTCAACGACCACTTCCCTCTGCGCGTCTGGCAGACCGGAAGTGGCACGCAGACCAACATGAACCTGAATGAGGTGATCGCCAATCGTGCGATCGAGCTGGCCGGCGGAGTGCTCGGTTCCAAGAAACCCATCCATCCCAACGACGACGTGAACATGTCGCAGTCGTCGAACGACACTTTCCCGACAGCGATGCACATTGCGGCGGCGGAGCGTGTGGAGCGGGCGCTGATTCCCGCCGTCCAGAGCGTGCGCGATGCCATCGCGGCCAAGGCGAAGGAGTTCGCGGGCGTGGTAAAGATCGGGCGCACCCACCTGCAGGACGCTGTTCCCCTCACCGTGGGGCAGGAGTTCTCCGGCTGGGCGAGCCTGCTAGAGCGCGACACCACCCGCCTCAGACAGGCGCTAGACGGCCTCTACGACCTGGCCATTGGCGGCACGGCCGTGGGCACCGGGCTGAACGCGCATCCGGAGTTTGCGGAGCGCGCGGCAAAGAAGATAGCCGAACTGACCGGACTACCGTTCCGCTCGCATCCCAACAAGTTCGCGGCGCTGTCGGCGCACGACGAGCTGGTGTTTGCGCAGGGCGCGCTGGAGACCCTGGCGGCGTCGCTGATGAAGATCTCAAACGATATCCGCTGGCTGGCTTCCGGGCCGCGCTGTGGCCTGGGCGAGTTGAACATCCCGGAAAACGAACCGGGCTCGTCCATCATGCCGGGCAAGGTGAATCCCACGCAGTGCGAAGCCATGACCATGGTTTGCGTCCAGGTGCATGGGGCGACCGCCGCCGTCGGCTTCGCCGGCTCGCAGGGCAATTTCGAGCTGAACGTGTTCAAGCCGGTAATCATTTACAACTTCCTGCATTCGGTCACGCTGATCAGCGACGCCTGCCACGGCTTCGCGGAGTACATGGTCAAGGGTATTGAGCTGAACCGGGAACGAATCGATTGGTATGTCAAGAACTCGCTCATGCTGGTGACGGCGCTGACGCCCAAGATTGGCTACGACAAGGCGGCGAAGGTGGCGCATACGGCGCACGTGGAGAACACGAGCCTGCGCGAAGCCGCCGTGAAGCTGGGCTACCTGACGGGCGAGGAGTTCGACCAAATCGTACGTCCGGAGAAAATGACGCGGCCCTAGAAAGTTTCGCGTTGCAGGTTCGAGTTTCAAGCAAAACGCGCCCAGAGTTTGGGCGCGTTTGCTTTGTTGCTCGCAAAATGAGCTTTCGCTACTGTCTGGAGCAGGACTTCTTCTCTGACTCGTTCCAGCCAAAAGCCCGGATACGGTCGGTGCGGATTACCTGCGTGCGCACACCGTTGAGTTGACTTGCGATCTGGAGGTGCGGCTTTCCTTGCTCAACGTAGATCATCAGGACCGCTTCGGATGGATTCTCCGGATGGGCCCCGAGACCTACCGCCATTACGGCCGGGTCTGCCATCAGGCGACGTGCATGGGCGTTCTTCGCACCGCGTGCGCGGTCGAGTTCAGCGAGCGACAGGCTGGCGACGCCACCAGCAGCAGCTCCGGCGCAGCCACCCGTGTTGTCGGCGCTGCCCACAAAGGTGATGTTGCTCCCCAGCGATGAGCCCACTTTGGTCAACACCTCGTCAATAGGGTTGCCGATGGTCGTGGTGCTGCTGCCCGCGTAGAGCAGTCCGACGGGGCGATGCGCGCTGTCGTCGGTGACGATCAGCGAGCCGGAATCACCGCCCGCGCTGAAGGAGTTGCTGTTGATGACCACCTGGTTAGTGTAGGAGACGATGAACTTTTTTCCTGACCCGCAGCCCTTCTGGTATTGCACGTTCACGTCGGTATCGATGGAACCGATGCTCGCGGTGGTGAAGCCGGTGGTTCGGCCGCTCTTGGCTACGGCGCAGCCCACCGCAGGCGCGGAGGTGAACTGCGAAGGCTGGCCAATATCCTCGATGACGCCGTTGGCATCCATCTGTCCGCTGCGCAACCCCGCGATGGCAGCATCCACATTGCTGCCGAGAGCCGGCGCGACGGTGAAATCGGCCACCACGGTAGCGATCCGGCAGCCGTTGTCGATCAAACCAGGTTGCGAGACGTCTTCACCGGCGGCGGCCTGGCCGGTCCGTGCCAGCACGTGGTTGTTGCTCAGGATGTACGGAGCCCCCCCGCCGTCCCGAACCAGAGCACCCAGAGTCCCAGAACAGCAAAAAGCGCGGCTCCTGAAATTGACGTTGCCGCCCGAAACTCCGTAGTGCGAATTCCGGCGTTGATGGTTGGCACCTCCGTCGGCGAGCAAACCCGCCGTCACCGCACAGACGAAAGCTGACACTGCAACAACCCTATCCACAAGACGCACGGCTACACACCTCCGAATGCAGGATTATCGGGCCAACAAAGCCCCGAGACGAGAGAGTTGAGCGAAGGCTACACCGGCGCGGTATGGGGGTCAAGCAAGCAAGATGTGCCGGGATTCCGGAGGTAATCGCCCCTGGTTCCCGGCGTGTATGCGGGCTAGTACGCCCAGCGCAGCAGGGTGGCCCCAACGGTGAAGCCCGCGCCCACGGCCGCCAGCAGCACCAGCGATCCCTTCTTCATGATTCCCTTCTCCCGCGCGGTGTGCAGGGCCAGAGGGATGGTGGCCGCGGTGGTGTTGCCGTATTCGTCGATGTTGATGATGACGCTCTCCGGGCGCAGCTTCAGGCGGTCGGCGGTGGCGATGATGATGCGCTGGTTGGCCTGGTGAGGGATGAAACAGTCGACATCGGCGCCGGTCAGGCCGTTGCGCTGTAGCAGGCGCTCACAGACTTCCGCCATCTTGCGCACGGCATACTTGAAGACCGCCTGGCCCTCCTGGTGAACGAAGTGCATCCTCTTTTCCACAGTCTCGTGGGTGGCGGGATGGAGGCTGCCGCCACCGGGCATGTAGAGGGAGCAGGCGCCGGAGCCGTCCACTTCGTGAAGGAAATCGATCAGCGACTCGGAGTCGTCGGTCGCGGGCTCGAGCAGCACGGCGCCAGCACCGTCGCCGAAGATGACGCAGGTGGCGCGGTCGGTGTAGTCGATGATGGCCGACATCACGTCGGCGCCGATGACCAGGACTTTGTCGTGCGCACCGCTAACGATGAACTGGTTGCCGCACTGCAGGGCATAAACGAAGGCCGAGCACGCGGCCGACAGGTCAAAGCCCCAGGCGCCTGCGGCACCCAGCTTGTGCTGCACCAGGCAGGCGCTGGAGGGGAAAAGCATATCCGGCGTGACGGTGCCGACCACGATAACCTGGACCTCGCGGGCTCCGATGCCACGCTCGGCCAGCGCCGCGCGCGCCGCTTCGACCGCCAAGTCCGAGGTGCCGACACCTTTGTCCACAATGTGCCGCTGGCGAATGCCGGTACGCTCGAGGATCCAGTCGTTGGAAGTGTCCACCATTTTTTCCAGATCCTGATTGGTGAGCAAGCGCGGCGGGACGTAAGTCCCAAGAGCGCTGATCTTCGAACGGCGACAGTTGGTCAAAGTCTTTCTCCCGAATAAAAGTCGCTATTTTGAACCATCGGGCGAGGAAAGGAAAGGGATGGGTTTGACGCCCCCGCTGGTCGCGCAGCATGCGGAAAAACCCAGCCGAGGACGGTTGGGCGACACAAACAAAAGCGCCGGGTTACCCCGCTGCACACGCAAGAGCCCGTTACCGTTGCTTCCTTCCGGACCTGGCGGGGTTGGCGGGAATGCGTTGCGCGGGACCCAGCGCGGGGTCGATTTTACCATTTTGAGTCATTGACCTTGGGGCTTCGACCCACCGGAACCTTGCGCCCGCCCAGGCTCGCGTTCTTCAATCTAGTAGCGGAATGCATTCGATGAGCCGAACCTCCACCAGGCTTGAGCGCTACCTCGACGTCTCGCTGTACCTGCTGATCGTCACTGGGTTCGCCACCCTGGCGAGCACGGGGAAGCTGGACGCGCCAGCGGTGGCGTTCGTGGCGGCCGCGCTGCTCTGCCGTGGGTACATGCTGGTGCGAGGTGACGCCTGGCAGGTGCCGGAGCGTTGGACCGCCTTTCTTACCATCGCATACGCCCTGTTTTATCCCGCCGACTGGCTGCTGCTCTCGGAGAACTTTGTCGCTGCCACCGTGCACCTGGTGCTGTTTGCGACGGTAGTGAAGGTGTTCTCGGCACGTCGCGACCGCGACCGGGTTTACCTGGCGGTGTTGTCGTTTGCCGCCGTGCTGGGTGCTGCGGTATGGACAGTTGACACGGTTTTCCTGGTTGCGTTTTGCGTCTTCCTGCTGCTGGCTGTCGCTACCTTCATTGCTTTCGAGATGAAACGCTCGGCAGAAGCAGCCTCAAGCCGCGCCGTTGTGGCCCGGGACTCACGCCGTCTTACGCGGTCGCTGGCTGCCGTGGCTGCCGGCCTCACGCTGGCAACTTCACTCTGCGCAGTCGGACTGTTTTTCCTCCTGCCGCGACTCTCCGCCGGATACATGAGCGAGTATGCTCCGCGTAACGACCTGGTCAGCGGATTCAGCGACGACGTACGGCTGGGCAGGATCGGGGAGATCCAACAGTCGAATACCGTGGTGATGCACGTACAAGTCGAGGAGGATACCCAGGGTAATTTCGACTTGAAATTGCGCGGGGTGGCGCTATCGCAGTTCGACGGAGAGCGCTGGTCGAAGCTGCCGGAGCCGCAGGAGATCATCCGCAATTCCCTCGACGGCAGGTTTGACCTTGCCCGGCGGTGGCGGCGCAAAGAGGGTGAGAGGATCTCCGTGTCGCCTCGGCTGTTGAACTATCGGGTGATGATGGAGCCGATCGCCAGCGAGGTGTTCTTCCTGGCACCAACGGCGCAGGCGCTCATGGGCGCGTATGGGTTGATCTCGGTAGACGAGGGAGGCGCGGTTTCCAACGAGGACCGCAGCCGCATGATCGGCATCTACCGGGCGATCTCCGACATCAGCACACCGCGTGCGGAGGCGCTGCGGTCTGCGGAGAGCGAGCTTCCAACGGACATTGCCGTTCGCTACCTGCAACTGCCGAATGTTGACGGCCGTGTGAGGGAGCTGGCGCAGCAGGTAACCTCATCGGCGGACAACGCCTACGACAAGACCGCGGCTCTGGAGCGTCACCTGCGTACCAGCTATCAATACACGCTGCAACTACCCCACACGAGGCCAAGCGATCCGCTGGCGCATTTCTTGTTCGAGCGCAAGGCGGGCCACTGTGAGTACTTCGCTTCCGCAATGACCATAATGCTGCGCACTCTCGGGATCCCGGCACGCATTGTGAATGGCTTCAGCGGGGGCGAGTTCAACTCGGTGACGGGCAGCTACATTGTGCGGGCACGCCATGCGCATTCCTGGGTGGAAGCGTATTTCCCGGGACACGGCTGGGTCACCTTTGATCCGACACCGCCCAGTGCCAGACCGGTCAGCAACAGTTGGCAGTGGATGGCGCTCTACATTGACGCCATGCGCGAGTTCTGGCGCGAGTGGGTGATTAACTACGACTTCGCTCACCAGACCCGGCTCAGCACCGCAACCGTCGCGCGGGGCCGGCATGCATTCCGTGATGCCCGACGCTGGTGGAGACGGCACTACCGCGGTCTCGTCAACCGCGCGCACGGCATCCAGGAACAGGCCAGAAACGCTCCTGGGCGATTTGCCATCGTGATCTTAGGTAGTGTGATGCTGGCAAGCTTGCTGCTGAAGCTAAGGCAGCTGCTCCTCTGGTGGCAGGAGCGCAGTCTGGCGCGCAGGCCTGAGCGCATGCCGCAGGCCGCCGCCGCCATCTGGTATTCGCGAATGGCGCGGTGCGTCGCCCGTTGCGGCTTTCCCAAGCCACCGTGGCAGACTCCTACGGAGTTTATGGCAGCAATTTCCAATCCCAAACTGCGGCGTTCGGTCGAGGCCTTTACGGAGCACTATGAGCGCGCGCGGTTCGGGGACTCGGCAGGCGATGCGCTGCGCCTGCCGGAACTCTACGCCGAGGTGGCGGCCAGCATTCGGTCGAAGCGAACACTGGCCGCCACCGGCGCGCCCGATAAGCGGATGCTAGAATGAACAGATTGCATGAGTGAATCAGTTCTGCCAATAGACACGTCCCAGCCTGCCATCGCCAACCCCCGCAAGAAGGTCGGCTTCGTCAGTCTCGGCTGTCCCAAGAACCTGGTGGACAGCGAAGTAATGATGGGCATGCTGTCGGCGGGGGGTGCGGAGATCACACCTCGGGCCGAAGACGCCGACGTCATCGTGGTCAACACCTGCTCGTTCATCGAAGCCGCCAAGCAGGAGTCGGTGAACACCGTTCTGGAGATGGCGGAGCACAAGATCAGCGGGCGCGCGCAAAAGCTGATCGTAGCCGGCTGCCTGGTGGAGCGCTATCGGAACGAGATCCAAAAGAACATCCCTGAGGTGGACGCGGTCCTGGGCACGGGCGAGTTGGAGCAGATTCTGGCCGCGGCCGGTATTGCGCCGCTGCCCCGGCCAAACGGCAACGGTAGCTCGCCATTTGTCGTGCTGCCTTCGCGGCCGGAGGCTGCGGTGCGCGAACAGAGCGGCCGCTTCTCGCGGCGCGAGTGGGACGGCGCGATCGCTGACCTTCCCAACTATCTCTACGACGAAACCACGCCGCGAGTGCTGGCCACGCCGCGCTGGTCGGCATACATCAAGATTGCCGAGGGCTGTGACCATCCCTGCTCGTTCTGCATCATCCCGCAGTTGCGGGGCAAGTTTCGCTCAAGGCGTTTCGAATCGGTGGTTGCCGAGGCCGGTCGGCTGGCACGCTCGGGCGTGAGGGAGATCACGCTGATTGGCCAGGACACGACCTGTTACGGCGAGGACCTCGGTCTCAAGGAAGGACTCGCGCTCATGCTGGAGTCGCTAGAGACCGTGGAGGAGTTGCGCTGGATACGATTCTTGTACGCGTATCCCAATAAGATCAGCGGGCGCTTGCTGGAGACTATCGCGCGGTACGAGAAGATCTGTTCGTACATCGACGTGCCGCTGCAGCACGCGTCATCAATGGTGCTGAAGCAAATGAAGCGCGGGGGCGGCGCCGACGGCTTTCTGCGCTCTCTTGAGAAGATACGCCGCACGATTGCTGGCGTGACACTGCGGACGTCGTTCATCGTGGGCTTCCCGGGCGAAACGGAGCGTGATTTTGATGAGCTCTGCGAATTCGTCAAGGCCGCGGAGTTCGACTGGCTGGGAGTCTTCGGCTATTCGGATGAGGAAGGCGCGGTCGCGCACAAGTTGGATAAGAAATTGCCGCGCGTCGAGATCGAGCGTCGGCGGCGCAAATTGATGAAGCTGCAGCGGATGATCAGCCGGGGGAAGCGGCAGGCACTGGTCGGCAGACAGTTCGAGATCCTGCTGGGAGGCCCGTCGCAGGAAACCGAATTGCTCTGGGAGGGGCGCACCGAGATGCATGCTCCCGAGATCGATGGCAAGGTCTACGTCAATGATTTCGGCGGCCACGCGGACGTGAAGGCAGGAGAGTTCCGTTGCTGTGAGATCACGACGGCGCATGACTACGACCTGGTTGCGAGGCTTGTCTAGGGCAGGAGGCAATGGCGAGGAAACGGCGGGTCAATCGCCTGCGTTGTCCCACCTGCAAGAAGCCGGTGGCCAGCACGGCCGCGGAGTTTCCGTTTTGTAGCGAGCGTTGCCGGATGATCGATCTAGGCAAGTGGGCCAGCGGCGCGTACGTGGTCTCAGGTCCCGTCCACGACCCGGACCAGCCTGATAGACCTGTGCAAATCGAAAGCGACGAGGCAACACGCAGGGACGGCCGTTCGCAGGGTACAGCGGGCAAGCGCCGTGCCTGAGGCTGGTGGGCCGCCGCGGACGACTTGGGCATGGCTGGTGGCTACCTTCTTTGGAGTGGGCTTCCTGCGGCCAGCTCCAGGGACTTGGGGATCGGCAGTAGGGCTGCTGGTTTGGTGGCTGGCGGCGCGGTATCTGACCGGGGCAGAGTGGCATTGGCTGGCAGCGTCAGTGGCCGCGGCTCTGCTGGTGGTCGTGGGCATTCCCGCGGCAACGATCGTAGAACGTGAGAGCGGCGGGACGGATCCATCCCATATTGTGATCGACGAAGTAGCCGGGCAGTTGATCGCGCTGGTAGCTGTGCCGCTTCGTTGGCAATATCTGATTCTCAGCTTTATACTTTTTCGGAGTTTCGACACGCTGAAGCCATCTCCGTGCCGACGGTTGCAGAACTTGCACGGAGGCGCGGGGGTGGTGCTCGACGACGTGGGAGCGGGCCTGTACACCCTGGTCATCATGCAAGTGCTGGTGCATCTTCAGCTAGTCGGGTGATCCGAAGCGGAACTCAAGCCATCTCCTAAATACTGCACATCGATGGGAATCTCGGACCGCCTGCTGGGAAAAAAGAACGTCAACGGCAAGCCTCACATTGAGGCGGTGGTGCCTGCCGCCGCGCTGCCAGGGGGGGAGGTGCGCATCGTCGGCAGCGGCCTGAAGCCGCCGGAACTGCGCCGGCCGCGGGTGCAGTTTGGCGAGGTCGAGGGCTCGGTGGTTATCGCGGCAGATGATTTCGTAGTCGCACGCGTTCCCGAAGGCGCTACCAGCGGCCCCGTGATCGTGGCCACCAACGGCAGCGTGAGCAATGGTCATGAGATCAAGGTGGCCGTTCCCATTGCCGACAGCCTGCATCCCGTCTCCAATCCAGCGCTCGATGCCGAAGGCAACATTTATGTGACTTTTTCCGGCTCCCGCGGGCAGAAGGTGCCGGTGTCGATCTACAAGATCGATACCAATTACAAGGTCAAGCCGTTCCTTTCGGAGATGATGAACGCTACCGGCATTGCCTTCGACCGCGAGGGGCAGATGTATGTATCTTCGCGCTATGACGGCACCGTGTATAAGGTGGCGCCGAATGGGACCATGTCTTCCTACGCAGAGGGCATGGGGGTGGCGACAGGGTTGGCGTTTGATCGCGAAGAGAATCTTTACTGCGGGGATCGGAGCGGGACGGTTTTCAAGATCGCGCGCGACCGGCAGATCTTTGTCTTCGCCACCCTGGAGGCAAGCATTTCCGCCTATCACTTGGCGTTCAATTCGCAGGGCACGCTGTTCGTCACCGGCCCCACGACGTCCAGCTACGATTCCGTTTACACCGTCGATCCAAAGGGCAACGTCGCTATCTTTTACCGAGGCCTGGGCCGGCCGCAGGGGCTGGCGTTTGACATGGACAACAATCTGTACGTGGCGGCGTCGCTCGCCGGCAAACGCGGCATCGTGAAGATCACGCCAGATGGCAAGGCCTCACTGGTGGTTTCCGGTCACGGCCTGGTGGGACTGGCATTCGCTCCCGGCAAATCCGCGGTACTGGCCACCAGCAATTCCGTGCACCACCTTTCCTGGGGTGTCCAAGGCAAGCCGCTGCTGGATTAGCCAACCGGCCCAAGGGGTTGCGCCACTCCCCCGTAGGTTAAGCTTTAACTCGTGAATGCCGAGATCATTGCGATCGGCTCGGAACTTCTGACCCCTTTCCGCCAGGACACGAATTCGCTTTATCTCACTGAGCGGCTCAACCAGCTTGGAGTCGAGGTCGCCTTCAAGACCGTAGTCGGTGACAATCGCCAGCACATTACTGATGTAGCTCGCGTCGCTTTGACCCGCGCCGACATACTGATCTTCATGGGCGGGCTTGGTCCGACCGAAGACGACGTGACGCGGGAAGCCGTGGCCACGGCGCTCAACCTGCCGCTGCGCCGTGACCCCGACCTGATCTCGGACCTCTACGCCCGCTTCGCCGCGCGCCGCCTTAACATGCCGGCAAACAACGAGCGCCAGGCAGACGTCATCGCCAGCGCGCAAATCCTGCGCAACCAGCGCGGCACCGCGCCCGGGCAATGGGTGGAAGGTACCTTCGAGGGCAGGCTAAAGATCATCATGCTCCTCCCCGGCCCGCCGTCGGAGCTGAGACCGATGTTCGAGAACGACTGCCTGCCTCGGCTACGCGCACAGCTTCCGCCGCGCTTCATTGCAACGGCGGTGCTCAAGATCGCCATGTTGCCGGAGTCGCAATGCGATGCCCGGGCTGCGCCCATCTACAGCAAGTACCCCGACGTGCAGACCACGATTCTGGCTGACGCGGGAGAGATCCAGTTACACCTGCGGACGTGCGGGGAATCGCTGGAGGCGGCTCAGAAGCGGGTTGACGACCTGGCTGGAGAACTGGAAGACGAGTTCGGTGAATCGGTATTCTCCACGGCGGGCGAGTCACTGGAGCAGATCGTTGGCTACTACCTGCAGATGCGAAACGCCACTCTCGCGGTAGCCGAGTCCTGTACCGGCGGGCTGATCGCGGAGCGCATCACATCCGTCAGTGGAAGCTCGCGGTATTTTCTGGGGAGTGCCGTGACTTATTCAAATGAGTTGAAGACTCTGCTGGCCGATGTGCCCCCGGAACTGATTGCCCAACATGGCGCTGTCAGTAGGCCGGTCGCGGTCGCGCTGGCGGAGGGCATCCGCAAGCGGTGCGGCGCAACTATCGGAGTGGGCGTCACCGGCGTTGCAGGGCCCACCGGCGGGACCGCAGAAAAGCCTGTGGGCTTGGTGTTTCACGCCATGGCCGATGGCGTGAAGACGGAGGTGATCGAGCGCAAGTTTCCCGGAGATCGTGAGCTGGTGCGCTGGTTCGCTACCCGCCAGGCGCTAGACATGGTGCGAAGGAAGCTGATGTAAAGGGGAGCTGATGCGCTTGTTTGTCGGCCTAGAGATAGATCCTGAAATCCGCCTTCGGATCAGCACGTTCATGGAGGGCGTACGCAACTTTGCACCAGATGTGCGCTGGATCTCGTCTGAGTCCCTGCACATCACGTTGAAATTTATCGGCTGGTGGCCGGAGGAGCGATTCGCGGAACTTGAGCGGGCGTTGGCTAGTGTCCGAGGAGAACCGACAGAAATCGCGTTCGCCGGCACTGGATTCTTTCCGACACCACGGGCGGCGCGGGTATTTTGGATCGGCATTGAGGCAGGCCGGCAGCTTGCCGAACTTGCCGCGCATGTGGAAGCAGCCGTAGAACCGCTGGGAATCGCCAGGGAACAGCGCCCGTTCGCGCCGCACCTGACGCTGGCCCGCACTGGTTCTGGCCGACCGCAGCGCGGCAAGGACGATCGCGGGAATGCGCATTTCAAGCGCCTGCAGGCCAAATTGGCGGCGATGCCTCCGCCCGACTTCGGTACAATGACGCCTCGGGAATTCTTCCTGTACGAAAGCAAGCTGTCGCCCAAAGGCGCTCAGTACAACCGCCTGGAGCGCTTTGCATTGGCGCAGTCCTGACAGAAGATCAGAGAGCGTGTCAGGCGGTACAGGGTGCAATGTCAGACGAGGTCTCCGTCGTGCTGCAGTACCTCGTGGTCGCCATAGTCGCTTACCTGCTGGGTTCCATCCCTTTTGGCTATCTATTGATGAAAACCTTCCGAGGAGTGGACATACGCTCCACCGGCAGCGGCAATATCGGCGCTACTAATGTGGCACGCTCCGCCCCAAGCTTGGGCATCCTGACGCTGGCCCTAGATATGTCGAAAGGATTTCTGGCGGTGCTGGCTGGCTGTGCCCTGGGCCAGGCGCTTTCTCCCGCGGCGGCAATGCCCCAGGGCGCATCCTGGTTCGAGTACCTGTTCTCTGAATCCGCCAGGGCGTACCCGTGGGGTGCGGCGGCGGCATTCTTTGCGGTCCTGGGACACATCTTTCCCGTGTGGCTCAGGTTCCGGGGAGGAAAGGGCGTGGCCACAGCCGTGGGTGGCTTCGTGGCGCTGGCCCCCAAGTCGATTGCGGTGGTGCTGTTGATCTTCCTGGTGGTGGTATTGGCGTTCCGCTACATCTCGCTTGGTTCCATTGTGGCCGTGGCCCTGTTTCCTGTATTTGCGTATCTCTTCTACGGGGTCGAAACCTCCGGCGGTACGCTGGCTGCCTTTTGCGCTGCCTCCCTTTTGATTATTGCTCGACACTACCAGAACATCCGGCGGCTGCTGGCCGGCACTGAAGCCCGATTCCATCTCAAGAGGTCGCGCGCGTGAGCGAGATGGCGGTAATCGGTGCCGGCGCGTGGGGTACGGCGCTCGCCATTGTCCTCGGACGCAATGGCCGACATCACGTCCGATTGTGGGCTTACGAGAAAGAAGTCTGCGAGTCCATCGCGAAGCACCGCGTCAACGAATTGTTCCTGCCCGAACACCGCGTGCCGGACGCAGTCCATCCAACCAACAGCCTCGATGAAGTGCTGGCGGGGGTTGGCATGGTGGTCAGCGCTATGCCCTCGCATCACGTGCGGCGGGTGTTCCAGCAGATGAAGCCGCGCCTGCGGCCGGAGATGCCGTTTGTCAGCGCAACCAAGGGCCTCGAAAACGACACGCTGCTGCGCGCGACGGAGGTGATTACTCAGGTCGCTCAGAGTTCAGAAACCCGACCATATACGCCGCACATCGGGGCGCTCAGCGGGCCCTCGTTTGCCAGCGAAGTGGCGCGCGGCGATCCGACGGCGATCACCATCGCGTCGCGCAATGCTGAACTGGCGCAAAGGGTGCAGCGCGAGTTCAGCGATCCCTGCTTCCGCGTCTATACCAATGACGATGTTGTTGGCGTGGAGATGGGGGGCGCGCTAAAGAACATCATCGCCATTGCGGCAGGCGTATGCCACGGGCTAGGCTTGGGGCACAACAGCATTGCGGCGCTAATCACCCGAGGACTGGCGGAAATCACGCGGCTTGCGGTGGCCTGCGGGGCGCGTCGCGAGACCCTGGGTGGGCTGTCCGGCATGGGCGACCTGGTGCTCACCTGCACGGGGGCGCTCTCCCGCAACCGCAGCGTGGGCGTGGAACTAGGCCGCGGCCGCAAGCTGGAGGACATCATCGGCGGAATGCATGGGATGGTGGCCGAGGGCGTGCTCACTACCAGGGCCGCCGTGAAGCTGGCACACAAGATGAGTGTGGAGATGCCGATCACGCAGCAGATGTTCGCTATTCTGCACGAAGGTAGGTCGCCGCAGGAAGCGATCCGCGATCTGATGACAAGGCCGGGCAAGGATGAATGGTGGGATTTCAAGGTGGCGGAGGTGAGGGGGTAGTGCAATTCTTGTGCGCTGTTTGTCGGCACACTGGGGGACCACAAAGCTAAAAGTAATTGATGAGAGGTTACGCGCTGTCGCATTAAGCTATAAGAGCTTAGCCACAGACTGAAGCTCCGGTGCTGATACGAACCGCCAGTCGGGCTTTCAGTCTTTCTTCTCAGCCGTTGCGGTGACTGGCGCTTTGTGCCATGCGGCTGCCTTAGTATCACCCTTCACGTAGCGGTCGAACCACTCGATATTGCGCAGCATGGCGTCGCGGATGAGCTTGGGCTCGGTGAGGCCATGCTTGGAGCGCGGGTACTGGACCATCTCGCTGGGAACGCCACGGGCTCTTAAGGCCGTGAACAACTCCTCGCCCTGCGACAGGGGCACGCGCCGATCTTCGGTGCCATGTTGGATGAGAGTGGGCGTGGTGACCTTGTCCACGAAATACATGGCCGAGTGCTTGGCCATGAGTTCGCGGTCTTCCCAGGGCCGCGCGCCGAAATAGGATTCGAGGAACGGCGGGATGTCGGTCGTGCCGTACATGGAAAACAGGTTGGTGACGCCCGCGCCCACCGACGCCGCCCGATAGCGTGACGTCTGGGTGATGGTCCAGGACGTCATGTAACCGCCATACGCCCAGCCCATCACGCCCATGCGGTCAGGGTCGGCTATGCCGCGCGAGACCAGTTGGTCCACGCCGTCCTGGATGTCACGATAGTCGCCGTATCCCCAGTCCTTCAGGTTGGCCTTACGGAAGCGCTCGCCGTAGCCGCCACTGCCGCGGGGATTGGGCATGAACACTGCATATCCCTGCGAGGCGAATGCCTGCACCGGATACACGCCACGCCGCAGAGTGAAAGAGCGACTGAACACACCGGCAGGACCACCGTGGATCACGAGCAGTAGCGGATACCGCCTGCTGGGGACGTACTCCGGGGGCAGCAGCAGCAGTCCTTCCACACGAGTGCCGTCTGCCTTGTTGACCCAGGTGATGGTCTCCGTTCTGCCCAAGGCGAGTTCCTTGGTCCATGCGTTGAAGCTGCTGGCTTTCAGAGGCGTGAAGCGGAACTTGGACGAACGGCCCTTAGGCCGAAGGGCGGAGAAATAAACTTCCGCAGGCTCGCTAGGTGTCTCATAAACCCAAGCCATTACGCCCTTGCGGACGGAAATTTCTCGGCTGACACCTTCGCGATCGCTAACGGTGATGATCTTGCCATCGAGCATGGCGCGGAAGAGGTGCCGGTCGATGCCGCGCGCCACGCTGAAATAGACGGAGCTGGAATCCTCAGCCCAGTCGAACCCGAGGATACGTTCGTCCATGTCGCGGGTGATGTTCTGCGCGGTGCCGCCCTTGGCCAGCACAACGTAGATGAAGCTGTTGGCCGCCCAGTCGCTCTTGGAATTTCCCTCGAAAGCGAGGTATCGCCCGTCGGGCGACCACTTGGGATCGGAGTTGCTGGTGTCGCCCCCCGCCACCACTCGTGCTTGTTTGGTTTGGAGCGCGATTACCCGCACCACGCTGTTGAAGCCGTCGGGTACCTTGGGCGTGGGTTGGTCGGCGAATGCGATCTCATCGCCCTTGGGCGAGAACGAAATAGAGCTGACGTGACGCTCGCTGGCGTAGAGAAGTTCGGCGTTTCCTTCCGGTACTGATACCAGGTAAATGCGCCCAAACTTTAGGTCCTGCTCAACGACTACAGCATCGTCCTTGTCTTTGCGGCGTTTCTCTTCATCGTCGGAGAGGCCCTCGGTTGCGACTACAGCAACGCGCCGCCCGTCGGGAGACCACGCCACCGACTCCACGTCGAAGCGTTCGCGCGTGAGCTGCCAGGCCTCACCGCCGCTGGGCGGGATGAGCCACACCTGCTTTTTGCCTGCCTTCTCCGGCTTGGCCTGCCGGTCGCTGATGAAAGCGATCCACTTGCCGTCAGGCGACCACTTGGGCTTCTCGTCGTGCCGCGGGCCGTTGGTTAGCTTGAAAGCGCCGCCGGTAGAATCCACCAAGTGGATGTTGGTGCGAAATGTGTTCTCGTCGTGGTCGGACTCCGACACGACCACCGCGGCGCGGCGACCATCGGGCGAAACTTCGACCTCGGTGATGTTCCTGTACTTGAGGATGTCCTCAAGAGTAACCAGGCGCGCCGCATAGGCGTACGAGCCCAAGCACAGCAGGAATAGGGTGGCGGAACTGAGGTGGCGCCTCATTGCAAACCTCCGGCCGGGGGAGGGCGATTTTAGCACTGCTGGTGCGCCAGGAAACGTACCCAAGAAACAGCGCAGACAGTAGCGCCACTCGTAAGTGCCCTCACCGCACGCGGCAGGTGACGGGCCCCCGACTCTCGAAGTGTGCACCAAACTGGGAAACCTGGTTGTGCGCCAGAATTCAATCACTTTCGTAACGTCTGCGGCGTGGGACCTTGCCGTTTGCTGCAGCCTTTCACGCTAGAATCCGGATAACTGGGGCAATCTCGCTGAAATCAATGCTGAGTTCGGTGCGCATCCCGATCCTGTACCTGATCCTGGGTGTGCTCATTCTGGTGAGCGTGGTGCCGCTATATTTCTACGGCGTCATCGTAGTGGGCATCAACCGCGATCAGCTCAAGACCAACGAGATGATGCTGCAGAACACGATCACCCGCTCCTTGAGCGAAGACATCGCGCACCGGCAAGCGAACCTGAATGCCATACTGGCCAATCTCTCCTCCGCCATCCAGGTGGCCAGCGGTGGGAACCTGGGCATGGATCATGTCAGCGCTCCCGAGCTGCGTGCGTTGCTGGAACAGTTTGTCTCCTCTTCCGACATCGTGGCCTATGCCACCGTGCTGAATACGGAAGCCAAAGGGATCTCCGCGGGCCGCATGGCGCCGGACGTATTCATGCAGCGCGAACTGGAACGCGCCTTTGCTGCGGCGCGCGAAGGCCGCGCGTTTAACGGCCAGGCGCTGGCGGTGGGCAACGGCAGGAACAGCCGCACCGTGATGCTCGTCAGCACGCCGCTGATGGCGCAGCGCCGATTTATCGGCATGATTGCAGCGGTGGTCGATCTGGAATACCTGGTGCGTCGCCTCAAAGATGCCAGCCAAGGCGGGCTGGTGGCCTACGTGGTGGACCGCAAGGGACGCCTTGTCGCAGGCGCCACCTCTGAGTACGCCACTGGACAGGACATGGCCAAGCTGGAGATCGTGCGGAATTTTGTGGAGCAGGGCACCAAGACACAGCTTGCAGCCACCAAGGAGTTCGTTATCCACGATAACAACAAGAGCGTGGCCATGCTGGGCACATACAGTCCAGTGGCCATGCTGGAGTGGGCCGCCGTAGTCCAGAAGAAACAGGCGGACGCCTATCACAGCGTTTACGAGATGCAGCGCACCGCCAAGTTGCTGGCCCTGCTGCTGGTGTTTGTCAGCCTGGGAATCAGCTTGTTTGCCGCGCAACGGATCACGGGGCCGTTGGGCACTTTGACGGAGTCCAGCCGCGCCATCGCCCGTGGCGATTTCTCGCAACGCGTACGCTTGAAGAGCCGCACCGAGATCGGCGAACTGGCGCAGACGTTCAATACCATGACCGATGACCTGGAGCGCCTGGTCGCCGACCTCAAGCGTGCCGCCGAAGAGAACCGGGCGCTGTTCCTCGGCTCAATCCAGATGTTGGCTGGCGCGGTCGACGAAAAGGACCCCTACACGCGCGGCCACTCTGACCGGGTCACCCGTTATTCGGTGATCATGGCGCAGGAACTGGGGTTGAGCGCTGAAGAGGTGGAGAAGGTCCGCATTTCGGCGCAACTGCACGACGTGGGCAAGATCGGCATCGAGGACCGTGTGCTCAAGAAGCCGGGCACCTTGACACCGGAAGAATTCGAGATCATGAAGACCCACACCACGAAGGGTGCCAACATCCTGCGCCCCGTGCAGCAGTTAAGGGACATGCTGCCCGGCATCGAACTGCACCACGAATCGCTCGACGGCCGCGGCTATCCTTATGGGCTAAAAGGGGAGCAGATCCCCCTGGTGGCGCGCATTATCAGCGTCGCCGACACTTTTGATGCCATGACTACCAACCGTCCCTACCAAGCCGCCATGGATCCTGAGTACGTGATCCGCGTGATTAATTCGCTCGCCGAAACCAGATTCGATCCCAAGGTGGTGGCCGCGATGACTGCCGCGTTTCAACGGGGCGAAGTGCCCGTGCGGAAAGTGGCAACCGCGTCTCCTGAAGACGCCCTTATTCCCGCGGAAGCCGCCCCGGCCGGAGCTGGGCTGCCGAGCTAGATGCGGCTCCTTCCTGTTGCCGCTCTTAGAGTGATCGTGACAGCCGGATGAAGGAGTTGTAGCCGTCGATGGTGGCGGCGACCCCGACTTGTCTGCCGGACTGGCCTGCCAGGACCCGCACCACACGACCACGGGCGTTCACGCGCATGGGGTCGGTGAGAGTGACCTCTGGTGGCAAGGTAACGGTGAATTCGATACGGGCGCCTTCCTTGGGAGAAGCGCTCATAAAAAAAAAGATTCCCTTGGCGCTAAGGTCCCGGGTCAAGGCAGTCTCCGGCTCGAAGGAGCCGTCGGTGGCCCTGACGGCCACAGGTAGGTTGACCGCAAAGCGTTCTGCCGACCGCCTTTCTGGCTCGCCCGGATGCATGGTTTGAGTCCTGGAACTAAGCTACTTTGGAGTATCACAGATCGCGGAAAAAAAGAACCCTGTAACTGTGATGGTCACCGATGGCTCGTTACCACGCACGTCTATAATGAAACCTTTGCTTTCAGCAATGCCGCATTTGGGAATGTAATCCCATGATCCAGACCTTGTTTGGCGGTACGGAACAGAAACCTGGCTTGTTCGAGCGCATGAAGCAGGCGGTTACGCGCACGCGCGAGAACTTGAGCGAGCGCATTGAGGACATCGTCTCCAACTCCAAGGAAATCGACCGCAATACGTTGGAAGAGTTGGAGGCCACCCTTATCGCCGCCGATCTCGGCACAGCGACCACGATCGAGGTCCTGAACGCTCTGCGCGAGAAGGTGGACCGCAAGCAGATCAAGGACGTCGAGGAACTCAAGCGGCTGTTGAAGGAAGAACTGCTAGCTATCCTTAGGCGTGCTGCACTGGAGCCGGCAGAGGTCGTCGATGGCGTGCCGGAGGTCATCCTCGTGGTCGGGGTGAACGGCACTGGCAAGACCACGACAATCGGCAAGCTGGCGCATATCTTAGGCACCGGCGGCAAGAGCGTGCTGCTGTGCGCTGCCGATACCTTCCGCGCCGCCGCCATTGAGCAACTGGAGATTTGGGGCCAGCGCACCGGCACGGAGGTGGTCAAGACCAAGCCAGGTGGCGATCCGGCGGCGGTGCTCTTCGACGCCATCCAAGCGGCGAAGTCGCGCGGAGCAAATTACGTCATCGTAGACACGGCGGGCCGCTTGCATACCAAGACCAACCTGATGGAAGAGCTCGCCAAAATGCGGCGCACGGCACAGCGGCTAATCCCGGGCGCGCCGCACGAAACGCTGCTCATCATGGACGCCACCACCGGGCAGAACGGTCTGCAGCAGGCTCGCATGTTCACCGAATCGGCGGGTGTCACCGGCATTGTACTGACCAAGCTCGACGGCACCGCCAAGGGTGGCATCGTGGTCGCCATCTCACGCGAGCTGGGACTACCGGTGCGTTACGTGGGCGTGGGTGAGAAGCCCGACGACCTGCTGCCCTTTAATCCCAACGAGTTCGTGGATTCATTGTTCGAATAGGGACGGCGTGCGGAGACCCGATGAAAGCACCTATGGCTGCGAAATCCGGGTGGGGACGTCGCGCATTGTCGTGGGTGTTCCGCGTTTTTCGTCGTCGACCAACAGAAGCTCCGGGAGATCCGTACGCGCGCATACCTGTTCCCGTAAAGCGAGGACCTCGTCCGCTTGAGGGTGCAGTTGCGCTGGAAGAGCCAGAGAACGATTAACCGGGCGTCTCTGCCGCAGGTTTCCAACATGACCCTCGAGGACCAGCAGTTCATGGCGAAGGCGCTCGACCTGGCGCGCCAGGGCATCGCCCTGACCTCCCCCAATCCCTGCGTCGGTGCTGTGGTGGTGGACAGCCAGGGCGAAACTGTTGGCAGCGGCTATCACACTTACGAAGGCCTGAAACACGCTGAGGTACTGGCTCTGGAGCAGGCTGGCCACAAGGCGCGCGGTGGCAATTTGTACCTGAACCTAGAGCCATGCTGCCATCAAGGGCGCACCGGCCCGTGTGTGGACGCGGTGATTGCGAGCGGCGTACGACGGGTGGTGCTGGCCATGCCCGATCCCAATCCGGTGGTGTGCGGCAAGTCGGTGGAACGGATGCGCGCCGCCGGCCTTGAGGTCACCGAAGGCGTACTGGGCGACGAAGCTCGCAAGCTGAATGAAGCTTTTGCCAAGTACATCCGCACACGGCAGCCGCTGGTCACGCTGAAGGCGGGCATGACGCTAGACGGCAAGATCGCTCCGCCACCGGGCGAGTCTGAAAGCCCCTCGGCGTTGGGCGCAGCCGGTGCGACCAGCGGCTGGATCACCAGCGAGGAAGCCCGTGCCCACGTGCAGGAATTGCGCCATTCGAGTGACGCCATCCTGGTCGGGGTCGGCACCATCATTGCCGACGATCCCCTGCTTACCGACCGCACTGGCTTGCCTAGGCGCCGTCCGCTGCTGCGCGTAATCCTCGATTCCCGCCTGCGGCTGCCGCTAGAGTCACGCGTGGTCAGGACGGCAAAGCAGGACGTGATTGTCTTCTGCTCCTTCGCAGAAGAAAAGAAGAAGAAAGAACTGGAGGCGCGTGGTATCCAGGTGCATCAGGTGGCGCTGGGCACGGTGGGCGATGGCCGGCCAGACCTGGGCAAGATCGTTGAGGCCCTGGGTGCCATGGAGATGACCGGTCTGCTGATTGAAGGCGGCGCGCTGGTGAACTGGGCGGCGCTCCTGGCGGGCGTGGTGGACAAAATCTTCCTTTACTATGCCCCGAAGATCCTCGCCGGAACCGGTGCGGTGCCGTTTGCCACCGGGCGCGGATTCCGCCGCATCAGCGACGCGGCTTACGTGAAGTCGATCACCCTGCACCGATTTGGTGAGGACTTCGCGGTTGAAGGCTACCTGCGCGATCCCTACGAGAGGGCCTGATGTTTACGGGACTGATCGAAGAAGTTGGGCGCGTGGTCAGTCTGACCGAAGGCGACGGCACGCGTCGCCTGACCGTGGCCTGCTCCAGGCTGCTGCCGGAGATCAAGAAGGGCGACAGTATTGCGGTCAGCGGTGTTTGCCTTACGGCGGTCGAGATTGCGCCGTCAACTTTCAGTGCCGACCTGGCAGCGGAGACGCTGGCGCGCACTTCTCTCTCGCGTCTCAAGCCTGACACACGAGTGAACCTCGAGCTGCCCATGAAAGCCGGCGGGCGCATGGGCGGGCACACGGTGCAGGGACATGTGGACGGCGTCGGCAAGTTGCTTTCACTCGACAAGATCGAGGGAAAGGACGATTACTGGTTGCGCCTGGAGATCCCGCAGGAGCTGGCCAAGTATGTGGTCTTCAAGGGCTCCATCGCGGTCGAGGGCATCAGCCTGACAGTGGCGAAGAGTGAAGGCGGCGAAGTTACCATCGCGGTCGTTCCGCACACGTTCGAGATGACGAATCTGGCGGAGTTCAAGCTTGGCGACCCGATGAATGTTGAGGTCGATGTCATCGCCAAATACGTGGAGAAGATGCTCGGGCAGACGGCGCCAAGCGCGGTCACCCTGGAACGGCTGGTGAGGGAAGGATTCTAGGTGCCAGCGATTCCTGATGCGTGTTCTCCGGTCTGCTCGGTGGAAAGGGCCGGTGCGAGTTCTTTCACGGTATGCCGATAGCGTGAGAAATAGTAGATCAGGGCGACCAGAGGTCCAAATGTGTACAGCGAGACAAACCAAACCCCGTGACCTACTCCGCGAGCCTGATCCAAGCGGAAACAGTAGTACCACATTCCCACCCAAAGCACCGCCAAGCCCAGAATTCCGTGTATGCCAAACATCAATCCGATTGCCTGTGCTAGGGGCGAACTGTCTAGCTGCGTCGGCTCAACCAAACCGCGCAACATGGCTAATGCGATATTCACCCCCAAGAGAGCTAAACCCAGGATTGCTGACGCAAGGAAAGTCCACTGGGCGCTGCGCGACAGTAGCCAGGTTTTTGTGATTGGCAGATGCAGCATGATTACAGCGTTGCCGACCATCCTGGCGGTTCTTTGCCGGGGATGATCAGCCTATCCAGCTTCAGGAACTGCTGCACCACAGCTTCGGTGGAGCGCTCCATCTCGTCGTAGGTGCCGAAGAAGACGGCGCGCCCCTCGTGCAGGAAAACGATGCGGTCGGCCAGTTTCTTCGCCAGCCGCATGTCGTGGGTGACCACAATGCTGGTGAGCTTGAGTTGATGCTTGAGCTTCTTGATGAGGTCGCCTAGGAGCTGCGCCATCAGTGGATCAACCTGAGTGGTGGGCTCGTCGTAGAGGATGGCTTCGGGCTGCGCCGCCAGGGCGCGCGCAATGGCGACGGACCGTTTCATTCCTGTGGAAAGGTCGGGGGGCAGCAGGTCGCGCATGGCGCGCACGCCCACCATGTCCAGAAGACCATCCACTATTTGGTAAATCTGTTCTTCGGTCAGATCACGGCGCTCACGCAAGGGAAAGGCCACGTTCTCGCCGACGGTCAATGAGTCGAAGAGCGCGCCGTTCTGGAACACCATGGTGACTTTTTTGCGAATGCGCTCCAACTCTTCCTCGGGATAGTCGGTGATGTCTTCGAAGGCGACGATCACGCGGCCCGAGTCAGGCTTGAGAAAGCCCATGATGTGGTGCAAGGCAACCGACTTGCCGACTCCGCTGCGCCCCAGAATGCATACGGTCTCTCCGGGCAGCACGTCGAAGCTGACGCGGTCCAGCACCTGATTGTCCCCGAAAGCCTTGGAAACCTCCTTGAATTCGATGTAGGGCTGGGGCCGTTCATGGGACGGCGGTGCGTTATGCGGCCGCTCCTGTGCGGTGATCATCGCTTCTGGCCAACCAGGCGCGGCGTGGCGCGCGCCAAGTCCTCGGGCGTATTCAAATTTTCAAACAAGGCCGCGTCGAAGGCAAACTCTCGCAGTTCAGGCTCCTCGATGATGTAGGTGGCTACTTGGGAAAAGAGCGCGTCGATCTTGTTTTTGCCGGCTTCGAGCGCCGCCTCGGCCATCGCCGCAAAGCCGCGGCGGTACACGGCGCAGAGAGGCTGGAAACCGCCAGCGACTCGCGGCACGGTCACCACAGCGTCCGAGGCTCGCGCCTGCTTCACTAGGAATGTCAGCAGCTCGCGATTCAGGAAAGGCAGGTCCACAGCGAAGACCAGGTTCAGCTCCGTAGCACTGGATACCAGTGCGGCATGAATGCCGGCCAGCGGCCCACGGCCGGCATAAAGGTCTTCGACGACGGCCCCGTAACTACCGAACTTGTCCACTGGGCCGACAATCCTTACGTAATCGGCCACACCGCGGGCCAGCTCCAGAGCCCGATCCAGCAGGGTGCGCCCGTGCAGCTCAAGGAACGCCTTGTCCGATCCCATGCGGGAGCTTTTTCCGCCGGCCAGCACGAAGGCGGTGAGGTCGCCCATATCCACAGGCTACCAGTATCCATCAAATGACCCGCAACTTCTTGTGAGGAGGCGTGTTGCAACCATCGAGGCCCGCAGGCAATCGACAACGGCTGCTCTGCATCTAACTGGTATCATCCGGTTTTACAAGTGAGTGAAGGGAGTAACCATGAACGCCAAGCGCTCGGTGTACGTGCTTTTGGTAGTGCTGCTCGGCCTGGCATTGCTGACCAGTTGCTCGCGTGGCCGCAATGACGCTCAGATCGCATCCGAAGTGCAGAGCAAGATCAATAGCGACGCGAGCGTAGCGAACAAACAGATCACGGTGACTTCCAATAACGGCGTGGTGACCCTGGCCGGTACGGTAGGCAACGAGACGGAGCGTGCCGCGGCGGGCAACGACGCCGCCCTGGTCGAAGGGGTCAGGACGGTGGTGAACAACCTGCAAGTGGCGCCGACGACCGCCGACATGTCGGCAGAGACCGCTTCTGAAGCCATGCAGCCGGAGCCAGCGCAGCCCGCGGTGCGAACGTCGGCCCGCCGGCGCAGCGCGCCCCGGCAGGCCGCCACGCGCACCAGCTCCGCGCCTGCAGCGACTCCAAGCTACACGCCGGCTGCTGCCACCGCTCCCGCTCCAATCCCTGCGCCCAAGCCGGTGACCATCCCCGATGGCACGACGCTGTCGGTGCGCATGATTGACGCTATTGACACGGCGCAAAATCAGGTGGGCGACACGTTTCGCGCCACGCTGGATGCGCCCATTACGATCGGCGATCAGGTGGTAGTGCCGGAAGGCGCCGACATCGTGGGCCGCGTGGCCGAAGCCAAGAGCTCGGGCCGGTTTGCGGGGCGGTCAGAGATCGCGCTGGAGCTGAGCAGCCTGAGCTATAACGGGCGACGCTACTCGCTCCAGACCAGCCAGTACACCCGCCAGGGGACCTCGCGCGGTAAGCGCACAGCGGCCACTGTGGGTGGGGGCGCTGCTCTGGGCGCGATCATTGGCGGCATTGCCGGCGGTGGGAAGGGTGCGGCCATCGGCGCCACTATAGGCGCAGGTGCGGGCACCGGCGTGCAAGCTGCCACCAAGGGCCAGCAGATCAAGGTCCCGTCGGAAGCGGTGTTGACTTTCCGGCTGGAAGCGCCGCTGACTGTCACGCCATCGGCATCGGCACAACGGAGGACCCAGCGCGTGGAGGAGTACAACGAACCGACGGTGGGCGAGACCGAAGACATCGAGCCTCCTACGCTGCGGCGGCGGTAATCAAGCATCAGCGACCACGTGAACGAGAGCCGGGCATCCTGGGTGAAGGATTCCCGGCTCTCAATGTTTTGCACTGACCTGTTGCGATGCCCAAGATCACCGCTCTGATCCATACGCACAACGATGGCGCCCGTATCGGCAGGACTCTGGATTCGCTGCGGCCCTGCGATCAAGTGCTAGTCATCGACCACGAGTCGGATGACAACACCGCCGAGATGGCGCGCGAACACGGCGCAGAGGTGAAAGCCGCAATTCCTGGCGTTGACGCTGGCGCATACGCCGTGGATGCTCGCCACGACTGGATCCTGTGCCTGCTGCCCACTGAGGCACTAAGCGAAGGGCTGGAGGCAGCGCTCTTCGAATGGAAACAGCAAGAGCCGGATGATTCGGTCATAGGTTATTCCGTCCGGGTCCGCGACAATACCGAAGACGGCTGGAAGATCAGCGGTCGCGAGACGCGCCTAGTCAATCGAGAACGGATCAACTGGACAGACCGCCTGCCTCCCCACATCGACAATGCGCCGCAACTGACCGGAGACCTGCTCAGATTCCGCGACTGAAGCTCCTCTTGGTGCGCTACAAACTCTCTCACGCCGGCCGGCGTGCGGAGACGTTCAGCCGCCAGTAGTCCATGACAAAGGGTGGGTCGTCCTGGGCACCGCGACGGGCAAGTTCCTCCAAAAAGCGGCCCCGCAGGCGGTCATCTGTGATGCGCGCCATGTGAGGGTGGAGCGTGACCGTCGCCAGATACTCCTTATATTCTTCAGCATCGCTGAGCACGGCGGGCGAGTGCTCGAGATTGGCTTCCACCTCAACGAAGCCGGCACGGCGCAAACGCTGGGCGGTAGTTGCGTCGTCTGCGTAGACCCAAGGCTCAGTCCACCCAGCAAAAAACTCTCTGAACTCAGGGCAGGAGGCGATGGTGCGGGCCCGCTCGCGGACGGCCGCGAGGTTAGGGCCTCCGCCGCATTGCGCCAGCAGCCAGCCGCTTGGCTTGAGGGCGCGGTGCAGGCTGCGGAACAGCCGCTCGTGATCGGTGGCCCAGTGAAATGTGGCGGTGCTGAGGACACCGTCGAAAACTTCTGCGAATGGTAGGGCCTGCACGTCGGCCTCGACTAAGGAGACTTGAAGCGGGAACTGGGGCGCCAAATGGTCGCCGGCAAGGCGCAGCATGTTGTGCGACAGGTCAAGCGCCACCACGCGCCCCTTGGGCAGTCGCGTTAACAGTTCGGCGGTCAGTTTGCCAGTGCCGCAACCCGCGTCCAGAACCGTTTCATCCCCGCGCAGCCTGAGGCGATTCAAGACCTTCATGCCCCAGTCAAATTGGGGACGCGAAAGGCGATGGTAGGCCTCCGAGTCCCACTCCCGGAGGGCAGGAGGGTCCGACATAACCGTATTGTACGGTTGGGAGAGGCAGCGATAGCAAAAAGCGGCTCCCGGTGGTGTGCTCGAAAGGCGTAAGAATCTGCTTGCGGGCTGAGCAAAGTCCAGGGGCACGCGGCTGGTGTCGCTTATATGGCGGCGAGGGCACGGTCGAGGTCAGCAATGATGTCCTCGACGTTCTCAATGCCCACGGAGATACGCACCATGCCGTCGGTCAGCCCGATGGCTTTCCTTCCCTTCTCTCCCAAAGCAGCGTGGGTCATGGTGGCCGGGTGAGAGATCAGCGTCTCCACTCCGCCCAGCGACTCCCCCAGCGAACAGATGCGCACCTTGCGCAGCATCCTCTGCGCATTCTTTAGCGAGCCGACGTCGAAGGTAATCATGGCGCCAAAACCCGTCATCTGACGGCGAGCAAGTTGATACTGCGGATGCTGCGGCAGTCCGGGGTAGTACACCGCCTTCACCTTGGGATGGATATTGAGGAAGCTGGCCACGGCGCGCCCGTTGCGGTCGTGTTGCTCCATGCGCACGGCCAGGGTCTTCACGCCGCGCAGCACCAGCCAGCACTCGAATGGCGACATGATCGCCCCCGCAGACTTCTGAATGAACTGCAGCTTTTCGGCTTGCTCGCGCTTGGTGCACACGACGACGCCGCCCAGGCCGTCACTGTGGCCGT
>DASYTX010000384.1:0-7575 GCA_036001865.1 Terriglobales bacterium | reverse complement strand
GATCGCTGCTCACAGGGCGAAATCACCCCGCATCGATGTTGGCCAGTTCAAGGACCTTACCGGCGTTTCCCGCAAGTACGCCATCCCCTTGCTGGAGTGGCTGGACCGGGAGCGCGTGACCCGCCGCATCGGGGATGCGCGGGAAATCCTGTGAATCCGCCGGGCACGCAGGCAGCGCTTCTCTGCTGACTAACGTCCTATCATGCTGAGTGGCGTCTGATTTCAATCTTCGGGAGATCCGTGTGCTCAGCCATTTGCGACGCTGGTCGATCAGCCTGGTCGGGGTGCTGCTCGCTGTCGTGGTGGCGGGATGCGGCGGGGGTGCCTCGACTTCCCAGCCTCCGCCGTCTCCAGCCCCTGTACCGTTCCGTACTGAAGTCTTTCTGCCGAATCTGAGTTTCCCTGTGACCATGGCCTTCGCGCCCGACGGCCGCCTATTCTTCAATGAATTGGTCACGGGGCGGGTCAGGATCGTGCAGGGCGGCGTCTTGCAGGCCCAGCCGTTCGCCATCTTGCCGGTTCAGACCGACGGCGAGCGCGGCCTGCTGGGCCTGGCCTTTGATCCCCAGTTCGCCAGCAACCGCTTCGTCTACGTTTATTACTCCGATAGTTCCGGCGTACACCGCCTGGTCCGCTTCACCGATTTCAACGGTGTGGGACAGAACTTTACCGTCCTCGTAGACCAGCTACCCTCGGCTCAAATCCATAACGGCGGGAACATTGGCTTTGGCAGCGACGGCAAGCTGTACCTCACCATGGGCGAAAACGGCAATCCAGCGAACTCTCAGGATCCCAACGTGCGGCCGGGCAAGATCCTGCGCTACAACAGTGACGGCACTGTTCCCGCCGACAATCCCTTCGGCGCTGGCAATCCCGCATTCGCCATCGGACTGCGCAACAGCTTCGATTTTGCCTTTCACCCCCAGACCGGAACCATTTACGCCAGCGAGAACGGCCCCACCTGCGACGATGAGCTGAACCGTATCGTCGCCGGCCAGAACTACGGCTGGCGGCCAAGTTATCCCTGTGGAGATACCGACCCTAACTTCACCGCCCCGCTGATTCGCTTCAATAACCCATCGATTGCGCCCACCGGAGTCGCTTTCTACACGGGCAACGTTTTCCCGCAATTCACCGGCAGCCTGTTTATGGTGGACTTCAATACCGGAAGAGTGCGGCGCTTCGTGGTGAACGAATCTGCCGGCGGGCAAATCACCACCAACGAGATCGTCGTGGATGGCGGCTTCGGCCAACTGCTCGACATTGTCCAGGGCCCCGACGGCTTCATCTACTTCTCCAGCACCACTGCCATCATGCGAATCGTGCCGCAATAGCGGACCTTCAGATCTCTGCCACCTCAGAGCAGTTCGTATAATGAAGGAGCTGTCGCTGTCTCATAATTACCTGGCCGTGTTTTTGGTGGGAGCGCGGGCCTTTCAGGCCCGCGAAAATGCTGGCTCTCCCAGCGGGCTTTAGCCCTGGATCATCAAAGAGCAGTTTTGGAGACGAACAGAGTCTTTTGCTTCGTGCCCTTCGTGTCCTTGGTGGTTAAGTTTTTATGAGCATCAAGATCATCGGCGCAGGCTTGGCTGGCACGGAAGCCGCCTGGCAGCTCACCCGCCGCAGCCTTGCCGTTGACCTCTACGAGATGCGCCCAGTGCGGTCCACGCCGGCGCACCAGACCGCCAACTTCGCTGAGCTGGTCTGCTCCAACTCCCTCAAGTCCGATAGCGAGAACTCCGCTCCCTGGCTGCTCAAGGAAGAAATGCGCCGCGCCGGCTCTCTGCTCCTCGAGATCGCTCGCGGTTCCGCCGTTCCCGCCGGGCACGCATTGGCAGTGGACCGCACCCAATTCGCCGTCCACGTCACCGAAGCCATCTCCCGCGAGCCCCTCATCCGCGTGCACCGCGAGGAGGTCACGCGGATCGATGAGCACGATGGCCTCACCATCGTCGCCACCGGCCCGCTCACTTCCGACGCGCTTTCGCGCGAAATTGCCCGCCTCTCCGGCAGCGATCACCTTTACTTCTACGACTCCATCAGCCCCATCGTCGAAGCCGATTCCATTGACATGTCCCGCGTTTACCTTGCGGCGCGCTACGACAAAGGAACCGCGGACTACATAAACTGCCCCATGGGCAAGGAGGAGTACGACTGCTTCTACGATGCGCTGCTTTCAGCCGAGTCAGTGGAGGCTCGTGACTGGGAGAACTTGAATTATTTCGAGAGCTGCCTGCCCATAGAGGAACTGGCGCGCCGCGGCCGCGATACCCTGCGCTTCGGTCCTATGAAGCCCGTCGGCCTCCGCGACCCGCGCACCGGTCAGACGCCCTACGCCGTGGTGCAGCTCCGCCAGGAAAACCTGCGCGCCGACTCCTACAACCTGGTCGGCTTCCAGAATCACCTCAAGTACGGCGAGCAGCAGCGCGTCTTCCGCCTCATTCCTGGCCTGGAGAATGCCCGCTTCCTGCGCTACGGCCAGATTCATCGCAATACCTACATCAACGCGCCCTCGCTCCTCACCCCAACGCTACAGATGAAAGCCCACCCACGCGTCCTCTTCGCTGGCCAGGTTTGCGGGGTTGAGGGATACGTCGAGTCCATCGCGAGCGGCCTGATGGCCGGCCTGCACGCCGCCACCCTCGCCGCCGGCACCGAACCTCTGCCCCCGCCCCGCGCCACTGCCTTCGGCTCCCTCGTCCACTACATCACCCACGCCGACCCGCGCAACTTCCAGCCCGCCAACATTACGTTTGATCTTCTGCCCCCGCTCGAAACCAAACTTCGCGACCGCCAGCAGCGCCACCGTCTGCAATGCCAGCGCGCGTTGCAGGAGTTTGACGGCTGGTGGCACACATTGACCAACACCATCCAATCCCCCCTGTTGTCATCCCGAGCGGTAGCGAGGGATCTGCATTCACAGAGCAGCACCAATTAGAAGGTTGTCATCCCGAGCGTAGCGAGGGATCTAGGTTTTTCTTCGCTGACGACTTCTTCTTCTTCTTCTCCGTGTGTCTCCGTGGCGGCTTTTGTTCCTTGCCGACGCCCGACGGCCGACGCCCGACGATGCCCTACCTCCTCGCCCTATTCTTGATCCAAATCGGCGTGCCCACGAACCCGAACGCCCTCCGGATCTGGTTCTGCAAAAACCGCTCATAGGAGAAGTGCAGCTTCACCGGCCTGTCGGTAAACAAGATAAAAGTCGGCGGCGCCACCGCCGCCTGCGTCATGTAGCGGATCTTCACGCGCTTCGACGCCGGCACCGACGCCCGCTCGAAATCCACCCGCTCCAGAAACCGATTCATCTCCGCCGTGGGGATGCGTTTGCGTCGCTCCGCCGCCACCGTGCGCAGCGAGTCGATAATCTTGTTAACATTCTTGCCCGACAGCGCCGACACAAACAACACCGGCGCATAGTCCAGGAACTTCAGCGCATCCCGCACATCGCGCTCGAACGACCCTCGATCCAGGGGGCGCTTGCCGTCTTGCCTCCCCGCCCCAACCAGGTCCCACTTGTTGACCACAACGATCACCGACCGCCCGCTCTCATGCGCGTAGCCAGCAATATTGGCATCTAGCGCGGTGACGCCCTCGACGGGATCGATCATCAGCAGTGCCACGTCTGCCGCCTCCAGGTGCTTGCGCGCCATCACCACCGAAAGCTTCTCGGCCATCAGCTTCGTCTTGCCCTTGCGCCGGATGCCCGCCGTGTCGATGAACCTGTAGTGCTGCCCGTCGCGTTCCACCATTTCGTCCACAGCATCGCGCGTGGTACCTGGAACGGGCGAGACAATCGCCCGTGCGCTCCCCACAAGCTGGTTCAGCAGCGTGGACTTCCCCACATTCGGCCGCCCGATGATGGCCACTTTCGTCTCCGCGGGTCTTTCCTCGTCTTCTGTGATTTCTTCCTTCGTTACCTTCGTGTCCTTTGTGGTGATCCTTTCTAAGACTGCCTCCAGCAACTCCGCCACGCCCGTCCCGTACTCCGATGAGACAGGAAACACCTCCCGGATTCCCAGCGTCCGGAACTCCTCCGCCTGCGCCTCCAGTTGCGGCGTGTCAATCTTGTTGACCGCCAGGAACAGCGGCTTCCCCGTGCGCATCAGCAGCCGCGACAGCTCGATGTCCGGCGCCGCCAACTCCGATCGCCCATCCACCACCATGACCACCGCGTCGGCCTCATCCAGGGCTACGCGCGCCTGGCGGAAGATTTCCACCGGGATATGCTCCTTGTCTTCCGGCAGGATGCCGCCAGTGTCCACCACCCGCATTCGCCGCCCATTCCACGTGGTCTCTCCGTACAGGCGATCACGCGTGATCCCGGGCTCGTCGCCTACGATCGCCCGCCGCCGCCCGATCAGGCGGTTGAACAGCGTGGACTTGCCCACATTCGGCCGCCCCACGACAGCAATGGTCGGCAGCCCTTCCCCTCCATGTGTTTTGTTTTTCATCTTTCCAGAAACATTATTACGATTGTCATCCCGAGCGCAGCGAGGGATCCCGGTTTGGCCGACGGCCAACGACCAACGACGCCTTTAGGTTCTTGGTCATTCCGAGCGAAGCGAGGAATCTCGGTTTCCGACAAATCCGTGCTTATCCGCGTAAATCCGTGGCTATTATAGAAGTGCCTTGTCGTCCACTTCCCAGCCCGCACCCGCGCGCACCGCCATCCAGGGCTCGCTCCACAACTTCTTCGCGCCCGGCGGACTGCTCTCGCGCGCCCACCCCGCCTACGAGTTCCGTCGCGGTCAACTCCAGATGGCCGAAGCCGTCGAGCGCGCCCTCAAGGAACGCCACCATCTCGTGGTCGAGGCCGGCACCGGCACCGGCAAGACTCTCGCTTACCTGCTCCCGGTGCTCCGCCTGGGGAAGCGCGTCATCATCTCCACCGGCACCAAGAACCTGCAGGAGCAGCTCTTCTACAAGGACGTGCCCTTCCTCGAGCAGGTTTTATTTCCCAACGGCGAAGGCAAGCTGAGCGTCTGCTACATGAAGGGCCGCAACAACTATCTGTGCCGGCAGAAGGTTTACGACCTGAAGGACCAGCCGGTCTTGAGCGGTCTTCAAGAAATCGAGCATTTCGCTCTGATCGCCGAATGGGAGAAGACCACCGCGACTGGCGACCGCAGCGAGCTGCGCTCCATCCCCGACTCCAGCGCCCTCTGGGACCGCTTGAACGCCCGCGGCGAAGCCTGCACCGGCTCCAAGTGCCAGCAGTTCGACCGCTGCTTCATCACCGAAATGCACCGCCGGGCAATAGAGAGCGACATCATCATCGTCAACCACCATCTCTTCTTCGCCGACCTCGCCATCAAGCAGGCCGCCGATGGGGCGCCCGACGCCGGCATCCTCCCCGACGCCGCCGCGGTAATTTTCGATGAGGCCCACGAGCTGGAAGACGTGGCCAGCAGCTACTTCGGGGTCTCCGTCAGCAACCTGCGCTTTCACGAACTGCTGCGCGACCTGGAGAACACCCTCAAGCTTAAAGGACTCTACTCAGCCTCCATCCACTCCGCGGCCACCGCACTGCGCGAGCGCGCGCAGTTCTTCTTCGCCGTGCTTCCGGCAGCGCCGGCGCGCGAGGGTGCAGGTTCCGCGTCAGCCGACGCGCGCTTCGAGTTCGCCAACCGCCGCGAGTTCCTGGAAGAAAACGGTGACGAGTACCTTGCCGTCATGCAGGCGCTGGAGCGCACGTCGAGCGAGCTGCAGAGGATCAAAGAAAAGCCCGAAGAAGTGCACAACCTCATCCGCCGCGCGGGGGACCTCCAAACCCAGCTCGGCTTTCTCATGGAGTCCGAGGACCGCAACACCGTCTTCTGGATCGAGCGCCGCGGCGAATTCCGCCGCCGCAAGGACTCAGGCTCGGCCCAAGTCTTCCTCCAGGCGACGCCCATCGACGTCTCCCAGATCCTGCGCCAGACCTTGCTGCAGGCTTACGACGCCCTCGTGCTGACCTCGGCCACCATGGCCGTCTCCGGCGGATTCGAATACATGCGCAGCCGTCTCGGCCTCGACCATGCCCGCGAGCTGCTCGTGCCCTCGCACTTCGACTATCCCAGCCAGGCCGTCCTCTACGTGCCGCCTGACCTGCCCGACCCGCGCATGCCTGACTTCGCCGCCCGCGCTGCCCAGCGCATCCGCCAACTGCTCGAGATCACCCGCGGCCGCGCCTTCTGCCTGTTCACCAGCTACGCCCAGATGCGCGACGTCTATCACCGCCTGCTCGCCGAGCTCGACTACCCCATGCTGCTCCAGGGTGACGCCCCCAAGAACGCCCTGCTCGAGGAGTTCCGCTCCACCCCCAACGCGGTGCTCTTTGCCACCGCATCTTTCTGGCAGGGTGTGGATGTGCAAGGCGAGCAGCTCAGTTGCGTGATCATCGACCGCCTGCCCTTCGCGGTGCCCAATGATCCCGTGGTCGCCGCCCGCATCCGCGCCATCGATGCCGAGGGCGGCAATGCCTTCCACCAGTACCAGGTGCCTTCCGCCGTCATCACCCTCAAGCAGGGCTTCGGCCGCCTCATCCGCTCGCTCAACGACCGCGGTCTGCTCGCCCTGCTCGACAACCGCGTCCTCAAGAAAGCCTACGGCCGCGTCTTCCTCAATAGCCTTCCACCCTACCGCCAGACCACGAACCTAGCCGACGTCGAACGCTTCTTCGGTGTTGCGTAGCAGGGAAAACACCCACTATTTCTTGTCATCCTGAGCGACCGAGGGCTCCCGCGCGTAGTCACCAGCGCGGGAAACGGAAGCGAAGGATCTCGGGGTTCGTTTCTCCCTGAAGTCGTCATCCTGAGCGAAGCAAAGCGCAGCGAAGGATCTATGCACTCCGCCCGCACCGGCACACCCGGTCGTGGCAGCGCCGGCGTCCCACCGGCTTCCGCCCTTTTTGAGGTCGTCATCCTGAGCGGAGCGAAGGATCTATGCACCCCGCCCGCACCGGCAACCCCGGTCGTGGTAGCGCCGGCGTCTCGCCGGCTGTTGCGGCGGCCTCTGGCCGCCGGCGCCTCACTCAACCAACATGCAATCCCCATACGAATAAAACCGATACCGCTCCCGCACCGCATGCTCATACGCCTTCAACACCAACTCCCGCCCCGCAAACGCCGACACCAGCATCAACAACGTTGATCTCGGCAAGTGAAAATTGGTCAACAACGCCCCGACTACCTGAAACTGAAAACCGGGATAAATAAAGATGTCGGCCTCGCTGCTTCCCGCCACCACTCTTCCTTGTGCCGCCGCGTGCTCCAGCGCCCGCACCGTCGTCGTTCCCACCGCCACCACGCGCTGACCTGCCGCGAGCGCTCGGTTGACCGTCTCCGCCGCTTTTTGGGAGATGCCATACCACTCCGCATGCATCTTGTGTTCTTCGACTGTCTCCGCGCGTACCGGCTGGAAGGTCCCCAGGCCCACGTGCAGCGTGATCTCCACCGTCTCAATCCCGCGCTCGCGGATACGCTCCAGAATCTCGGGCGTGAAATGCAGCCCGGCCGTGGGCGCCGCCACTGACCCGCTCTCCCGCGCATAGACCGTCTGATAGCGCTCGCGGTCGGCCGGTTGATCGGGACGGTC
>DASYTX010000383.1:0-11373 GCA_036001865.1 Terriglobales bacterium | reverse complement strand
TAGGGGTATTCCAGTCCGGCAAGAGAATAGATTTCGTGAACCAGGTGCGAACAATCCGGGCGACGGCGCCCGAAGAGCCTTCGGTGCTGCCAAGCGGCGCTTAGCACCCGGGCTCCATGGTCACGGCTCGACAGGGCTGCGTCGGAGAACCTCTCGACGGGCTCGGGCGTTTCAGGAGATTTGGCTAAAGAGAAATGGGCTGAAAACCCGAACGCAAGGAACAGAACCAATCCCAGTCTTCGCATCCGCACCTCGACTCCCTAATATTGTCCGATGCGGAAATGGCGTCGCGCTGCTTACTGAGGGTCAAGTAATGGAATGGCCTAAGGGTGTTGTTCCTCGCGTCGCCCGCTCTCACAAAGTGCTACTGCTTGCGCGGGCAGGTGCGGGTGATGCGGTCGTGCCAACAGAGTCCCTGCTCGTCAATGAGGGCCCACAGGTAACCAAGGCCCAGCGCGGTGGCCGACATCAGTATGGCGGCGGCGCGCCAGCGGCGCAGGCTGCGGGGCACAGGGTCGCCTTCGAAGGTGGCGAGGCCAAGACGAACCAGGCGCATTCCGGGCGTGGCGGCGCCATAGACAAGAAAGACGTACTGGTAGAGGGTCCACAGCATCAGCGGCACAATCACCGCGGCCAGCAATGCCACACGGGTCCGCGGTAAGGCGGCAGCCGTTCTCAGGAAGATGGTGGCGAACAGCGCGACAGCCACGCCCACGATAATTCCGTCCAGCGCGCCGGAGATGATGCGGTGTGGCAGCGGCGCCGCGAGCGGCGCAGCGTCCAGCGGGTCGGGCTCGGCGTCGAGGGTGATGCTGGGCAGAGGCCGCCCGCCGAAGGTCAGGCCGATGTCCTGTGGCTCCTCGGCTTCGAGGATGCGCGGCTTTTCCAGGATGGGCTCCGCGAGTTCCTCGATCAGCGGCAGTTCCAGCGACGGTGGCGCCGGCGCCACGGCCGGTGGCTTGGGAAATTCGATAATGTTGCTGGCCTCGGCAGCGGCCTCGGTTTCGGGCTCGGCAGCCGCGTTCTCCCAGGTATCGGGTACGGTGAAATGGGCGGCGGCAGTGGCGCGCGCGGCGCGCTCGAAGTCCAGGTTCATGGAGGGCACGCGCGGCCCACGCTTGCGACCGCGGCGGGCGCAGAAGGCGTCCACTCGCGAAGCTACTTCCTGACGCCACAGCAGAGAATCGTCTGGACGGTAGAGTTCCGCCTGATCAGAGTTCACGGCGCGGGAGCGCGCCGTGCGACCGCGTTCCTGACCGGTGACGAGCGGCGGGTAAGGGCGGTCCGGAGATTCCTCAGGCGCGGCCGTAGTGCCGCGATGTCCCGCGGGGCTGATAGAGGAACGACGCCGCGCGCAGGTGCATTGCTCACCGCAAACAGGACACGCCATGGGCGAATTGCGAGACGACCAGAGCCGCGGCCGGCGCGCGCGCACACCGGTTTTGCGCTCAGAGCGTCGCCGTGCTAACTTCGAGCGCTTCCATGCGCGACCGCACTCGACTAGGTACCACGGCGGCGATCTTTTGTCATCTGCTTCTGGCCCACAGCTTAGTTACTAGCCAGTTGCTTCCGCTGCCTGGACAGGTCGCCCAGCAAGATACTCCCGCGCAGCAGCCGCCATCCAGCTCGGCGGCCGACACTCGGCGGGGCGAGCCTGTAACCATCCGGGCGCGCGAGCAGGAGAAAGACGGTGACATCTTCAAGCTGCGCGGCGACGTGGAGATCGAGTTCCGCGACCTGCTGCTGCGCGCCGACGAGATCACCTACAACGTCCGCACCGGAGACGTGACCGCCACCGGACACGTGGTGGTCAGCGGAGGCCCGCGCGGCGAACACATCGAAGCCAGCCGCGCGACCTACAACGTCCGGGCCGAGACCGGAACATTTCACGACGTCGTGGCCACCACCGGTGCGCGCTTCCGCGGGCGCGACGTCACCCTGACCACCTCCAGCCCCTTCGCCTTCACGGGAAAAGTAGTGGAGAAGACCGGGCCTGACCGCTACGTGGTGCATAACGGCTCGGTGACCTCGTGCGAGCTGCCGAACCCCAAGTGGAGCTTCCACGCCGGTCGGGTGGTGGTCGAGCTGGGCGACGAGGCGAAGATTTACAACAGCACCTTTCGCATCAAAGGCGTCCCCATCTTCTATTTTCCCTACGCACAGCACCCGGTTGACCCCCTGGCGCGCAAAAGCGGTTTCCTGGTGCCGACCTTCGGCACCTCATCACGCAAGGGCACCATCATCGGAGAGTCGTTCTACTGGGCCATCAATCGCAGCATGGACCTGACGCTGGGCGCTCAATATTTCTCCCGCCGCGGCTTCGCGCAGGATGCCGAATTCCGCTTTCGCCCCGCGGAGAACGCCTCCCTCGGTGCCACCTACTTCGGGGTGCTCGACCGCGGGTTCGAGACCAGCGTCGGACACGTCGATCAGGGCGGCCAGGACATTCATGTGGACGGTGAAGCGCAACTGAAGTACGGCATCCGCGGCGTGGCGTCGGTGAACTACCTGAGTTCGTTCGTTTTTCGGCTGGCCTTCACCGAGGGCTTCTCGCAGACGGTGAACTCGGAGGTGAAGTCGCTGGTTTTCCTTTCCAAGACCTTTCGCGGCTTTTCCTTCAACTCGCTGGCGGCGCGCTACCAGAACTTCCAGAGCACGACCCGGGGCGACGTGGTGACCATCCTGCACGCGCCCAGTGCGGAAGTGTCGTCGGTCGACCAGCAGGTGGGCCGCTGGCCGCTCTACTGGTCATTCAGCGCCGCCATCGAGGGCGTTTCGCGCAAGCAGCCGAACTTCATCACCGATAACCTGGTGGGCCGCTTCGACCTGCATCCGCGGGCTACCCTGGCGCTTCTGGTGGGCGGCTGGACAATCCGGCCGGAGATCGGGCTGCGCAACACCTACTACACGCAGCGGCTGCTGCCGGACGGCGGCGGGGTGGGGGTGCCCGGCTCCGATAACGTCAACCGGCGCGCCATCGATCTGGCGCTGGAGCTGCGACCGCCGGCGCTGGCGCGCATCTTCGAGCGGCCGGTGCTCGGCCGCCGGATCAAGCACGCGATTGAGCCGCGCGTGGTGTACCGCCACGTCAACGGCGTGGACAGCTTCCGCAACATCCTTCGTTTCGATTCTCGCGATATTCTCAGCAACACCAATGAGGTCGAGTACGCCGTGGTGCAGCGGTTGTACATCAAGCGCGCCGGCGAGGGATCAGAAACGCGCGAGCTGGCGAGCTGGGAGCTGAAGCAGAAGTATTTTTTTGACGATGCCTTCGGCGAGGCGGTGGTCAATGGCAAGCGCAATGTCTTCACCACCACCGACCAGTTCACCGGCATCGCCTTCTTGACAGAGCCACGGCGGTTCTCGCCCCTGGTATCGCGCATCCGCATCCATCCCAGCGCCTCCACCGACCTGGGCTGGCAGCTTGACTACGATTTCCGCCACGGCCGGGTGAATGCCAGCACCACCTACCTGAACTGGCGCCTGGGCGACTTCATTCTGGGCGGCAGCCACGCCTTCCTGCTGGCGCCGGGCGAGATATTCGTTTCCAACCCGGTCCCCGGCCCGGACAGGTTCAACCAGTTCCGCGTGCTGATCGGATATGGCAATCCCAACAAGCGCGGTTGGAGCACCGCGGCCAACATCGGGTTTGATGCCAACCTGAACTTCCTGCAATACTCGGCTTTCCAGTCCAGCTACAACTGGGACTGTTGCGGCCTGAGCTTCGAGTACCGGCGATATGCGCTGGGGCCGGTACGCAACGAGAACCAGTTCCGCTTCGCCTTTACCCTGGCCAACGTGGGCACCTTCGGCAACCTGAAACGGCAGGAGAGAATTTTCTAGCCGCCGGCAACACTACAGCCATCCAGCTATTCGCAGCTCCGGCGCAGGCTGCCTCACCGGCCAATTCGGATTGCGAAACCCCCAGTTTCAGTAGCTGTAAGAGATGCCAAGCGCCAACTGATGCCGCGCGTGCAGGTCTACCCCGGGCAAGATATTGCCGGCAGCTTGGGCTATGCCAATGTCGATGCAAAGCTTTGGCTTATGCTCCCCCCAACCACGGGAATTAGGAAAGGCCCCTGCGGGCACGATGCGAATGGCGTAGGTTATGGTGGTCGGTACCACCGCGCCCGGCAAGCCTTCAATGCTGCGCGGCTGCTGCAGGAATTCAGAACCCAGCATGATGGTGCTTCTCTTCGGGCCTCTCAGCACAACGGCGGCCGCCCCGAACAATCTTCCCGTGAAGGCGGGAGCGTTTCCCGCCAACCCCAGCAACGAGGCATTGGTGGCTTTGAAGCCGAGATTGAAGACCAACGGAAGCTTGCGAATCTGAGTGACTGTCTTGGTGGCGACAACGTAGAAGTCCGCGTTGCTGGTGTCCTGCCCTTGGATCACGCCGCCTACATTGCGCACGTTGCTGCGCGCCACAAAACCCACCGACACCGCGGGCAGCCAGGCCTGCTTTGCAGCGTTTTCCCGCAGGACATTGAACTTCCCATGAAACGTATTGAAACCGCTGCTCCACAGGTTACTCAGTCCGATGGTGCGGCCCTCCTGATGAGGGCTGCGCGTGTACCCAAACTCGAAACGGTCGAAGGCTCCCATGGTCACGGACACCTGATGGAATCCGCCCAGGACGTCTCCTCCGTCGAGGTAGTGATATGCCACCACGGGTCTGCCCAAGCTCTGGTGGCTGGAAGGGACGGTATAGGCCAGCGGCGTTACGAACACGCCGGTCTGGCCCTCCCAGTTCAGGCTCTGCGCGGAGGCAAGGTGGGTGCCGGTGCCGGTACCGATCACGACCACAGCCAGCACTGCGGCAGCCAGGACGCTTCCCTGACGCCAGCCCGATCGGACTGCGGCAGGCACGCAAGGATGTGCTTCGTTCCACATAACGACCTCCTTTACGACTCTCCTCATCGAGATTGGACGGGGATTGCCATTTCTGAATCGCAGAATTCAAACGCCAAAAAAAGGACGGCCTCGGAGTCACCCGGCCCGTCATCGCCATCGCCAGAGCTTGATGGTGCCGTCTTCGCCGCCCGATGCCAGCCAGCGCCCGCGCGAATCGAAGGCGATGGTATAGACGTGTTGGGTGTGTCCAGCCAGCGTCTGCACTTCACGGCCTGACTCCGCGTCCCAAATCTTGACGGTGTTGTCCCAACTGCCGGAAGCCAGCCAGCGACCGTTAGGGCTGAAAGCCAGGCTGGTTACCCACCCGCGGTGGCCTCTCAGAGTGTGGCCGGAGCGGCCAGTGGCGACCTCCCAGAGCCTTACGGTCTTGTCACCACTGGCTGAAGCCAGCCAGCGGCCGTCCGGGCTGAAGGCCACGGCATAAACGCTTTTCTTGTGGCCAGCCAGCGTCCGTATTTCTTTTCCCGTGGCCACTTCCCAGATCTTGATGGTCTTGTCGTCACCCCCGGAAGCCAGCCACCGCCCGTCTGGGCTAAAGGCTACGTAGATCACCGACCTTCGAGAGGCGTCCAGGTCGCGTACCGCTTGGCCGGTCTTGACCTCCCACAGCCTGACCGTCCTGTTGTCCACGCCCGAAGCCAGCCAGCGGCCATCGGGACTGAAGGCGATGGAATAGACCCAGTTACTACCCAACAGGCCGGAAGGCTTGTCGCCCGGAAGCGTGCGGATTTCCCGCCCGGTGGTGGCGTCCCAGAGTGTGACCCTGTTGTCGGCATTTTCCGCCGCCAGCCAGCGCCCATCACGACTGAAGGCAAGCGCCTGAACTCCTTCCATCTCGCTGGCCACGGTGCCCAGTTCCTTTCCCGTGGGCACGTCCCAGAACCTTACCGTCTGGTCCCAGCTTCCCGAGGCAAGCCGCTGCCCATCCGCGCTGAAGGCCACTCCCGTGACCCAGCCCGCGTGGCCCTTGAGAGTGCGATCCAGCACGAACTCGGGAACGGCGATCTTGATCAAGCTGGCGGAGGGAGGAATCGCCGCCGCAATTTCCATATTTGGAGACCTTGCGGGTTCGGTCACGAGTTCTGGGGGAGGCGGGCTGACGATTTCTGGGTCACGGGCTTCTACGTGGGGGCGCCTCCACTCTGGCTGGGCCAATTCCGGTATGGCCCCTGGCGGGTGCGAGGAGATAGATGCCAGCCGCTTGCTCTGCTCCGTCGGGCTTGTGCGCGACCCGGCGGAGCCAACTGCCACCGACTCTCCTTCTTCGGCTTTGGAGAGAGACGCTGACGCCGTGGGAGGAGGAACTTGGGCACCCACGGAACGCTCCGAACTGTTGCGGCTCTGCGTCGCAAGTTTCCTGACGTTCCGCTTCCCTCGATCTCATCGCCGCCTCGTCGGACTTGTCCGGACCCGCTGCGGGCGGCGGGGAGGTGGCAGCGGGTACATTCACCGGCTCGTGATTGCGCTTCCCGAAGAGGAATAGAAGGAGCAGCAAAGCAAGCGCCGCCAGCGAAGCGGCGAGCCATGTCCATAGTGGTTTTCCCGCGCGCGCCGGGGGAGCTGGGGCTAAGAGCGGCGCAAGAGCGTGAGCAACACGTTCAAAGCGGCAACATGGGTCTGGTCGAAAGCGGAAGGCCGGGAAGAGAGCACCTCTACTACCCCCACAAGGGGACCTTCTGCCTCGATGGGCACTACCACAGCGGAACGCAGGCGCAAGCTCTTGACTATGGCCAACCGTACTCGGGGATCCTTTTCGGCGTCCTCACAGAACACCACCTGCCCGCTTTCAAAACACTCTCGGGTTAGGCCGGAGTCGGCCTGCAGCCGTGAACCAACGTCCGGGGCATTGCCAGCACTGGCGCGGCAGACCACGCCCCGGGGGTCGCAGAGAGCAATGGCAGCTCCATCGGCGCGCGTCAGCGAGCAAAGCCGGTCAACTACCTCCGTTAACATCGCCGATATCGGTTGACCTCGACTCTCATCTATCGCCCTTTCGAGCGCGCCTACTTCGGCTTCAACCTCCCTTCGGGCATTGATGGCCTCCACCAAACCCAGCCGATTTCTACCTGCCTTTCGATCAAGGGAAGCGGCCATTTCTTGGCCTTCGCCGCGAGGGATCTTGAGTCGTCTATGCATCTAGAACTCTCTCTGGCTTTGTGGGTGGGTGGAAGGTAGACGGTCGCTGCAGACGGCGCGGTGGACGCGAATCGGGAAACAGTAATGTTGGACCGCGAACCGGTCAATTACCTAAATGTGGTGCAACGGATGGGGGAGGTCGCCGGCGGTTGGCCGGGAGAGCTTTTTGCTTGAGAAGCGGGGTCATGCGGAAGGCATGGGGCGCAATACAATCTTTTAGAATGTGACCATGTCCCTGGAGGTTAAACGCGGTCTAGTTGATGCGCGCCTGCGCTCGCTGGGGCGGGTGCTCGTCGCTTATTCCGGCGGGGTGGATTCGGCGTTCCTGGCTTGGGCGGCGCACCAAGCCCTCGGCGCAGACATGCTGGCGGTGATCGCCGACTCGCCCTCGCTGGCCCGCACGCAGCTGGAGGACGCCATCGCCTTCGCCGCCGAGCAGGGCATTCCCCTCGAGGTCATCAACACGCGCGAGTTTGAGCGCGAGGAGTACGTGCGCAACGATGCCGCGCGCTGCTTCCACTGCAAGGACGAGCTGTTCACCGTGATGGAGGAGCTGCGGCGAGCGCGCAGCTTCGACACCGTGGCCTATGGCGTGAACGTCGACGACCAAGGCGACTTTCGTCCGGGGCAGGAGGCGGCCCGGCGTCATGGAGTGGCCGCGCCGCTGCTCGAAGCTGGACTGACCAAGGCGGAGATACGCGAGCTGGCACGCGCCGCCGGCCTGAGGATCTGGGACAAGCCGGCATCGGCATGCCTGTCGTCGCGCGTGGAGTATGGCCGCGCCGTCACCCCGGAAGTGCTGTCCGTGGTCGAGCAGGGTGAGGACGCGCTGCGCCGACTAGGGTTTCGCCAGTTCCGCGTGCGCCACCATGGTGAGACGGTGCGCATTGAGATCGCGCCCGAGGAGATGGCGCGGGCGCTCACAGCGGAAATGGCCGGCGAGTTCACCCGCATTTTCAAGACGCTCGGGTTCACCTATGTCACGCTCGACCTGGAAGGCTTCCGCTCCGGGAAGATGAACGCGGTACTGTCGGCGTCGGTGCTGGAGCGTGGGAAGTGAGTTCAGAAGTAGGGGCCTTCGACTCTGCGCTCCTTCGCAATCGCTCAGTCACACCGCGCTCAGGATGACAACATTGGGAACACCTCTCGGACGAAGGCGCCCTATGCGCGTGAGATAATAAAGGCCACTATCCTCCTCAGGATCAACTACGTGCAATTTCTCAAACGCCCCTTGTGGCTACTGCTTCTAGTTTGTCTCGGGTGTACGGCACAATCAGCCTCGCCAGAGGTGAACAAGCGCATCGAGCGGCAGGTGCGGGAGCACTTCAATGTGCCCGCTGGCGTGGAGATCAGCATTGGGGAACGCAAGCCCAGCGAGTTTCCCAACTACGAGACTCTTCCCATCACCTTCAACAATTCGGGGCGCGTGACCACCCATGACTTCCTGCTGTCGAAGGACGGCAAGACGCTCATCCGCATGACCAAGGTTGACGTCAGCCCCGAAGCCTACGCCCAGACCGTCAAGAAAGAGACCGAGGCGCGCAAGCAGCAACTGGAGCTGATGAAGAAGATCGACGTCACCGGCCGGCCGTTCCGCGGGGCCAAGGACGCGCCCGTCTCCATCGTCGTTTATGACGACTACCAGTGCCCATATTGCGCCTCCATGTACAGAACGCTGTTCGATGACGTCATGAAGACGCATGCCGACAAGGTAAAAGTCATCTACAAGGATTATCCACTGTTCGAGATCCATCCTTGGGCCAAGCGGGCGGCGGTGAACTCCAACTGTCTGGCGGAGAAGAGCAGCGAGGCCTTCTGGGACTTCTCCGACTACGTGCACGCCAAGCAGCGCGAGGTTTCCGGGCCTAGCCGCGACCTGGCGGCGCAGTCGGCGCGCCTGGACAGCGCGGCGCTGGAATCGGCCAAGAAGTTCAGCGTCGATCCCGCCGCGGTGCAGGCCTGCCTGAAGGCGCAGCCCGATGCCATGTTGAAGGCGTCGGTAAAGGAGGCCGAGGCGCTGGGCGTTAGCGCTACTCCTACGCTGTTCGTTAATGGGGAAAAGTTGGAAGGGGCGGTGGACGCGGCCGAGCTGCGCCGTGTGATCAACACCGCGCTGGCCGATGCGGGGTACCCTGCGCCCACCGCCGCGGCGGATTCCAAAGCGCCGCCGCCCGCGGGAGCCCCGCCGGTCGCCAATAAGTGATGCGCAGCGGCTCTGCAGTTGTTTAGAATTCTTAGTTCTCCTAATCTCAAGTTGGAATCTGTGGGAGCGTGGGTGTGAAACACCGTCGGCTTCATCCCTTGATTACAGCCCTGTGTCTGGTCGTCGCGGGAACCCTCGGCCTGTCCAGTTGCGGGTCGAAGGAGAGCTCGGACGACGTGGTCGCCAAGGTCAACGGCAAGAAAATCTTGCGCGCGGACGTGGAGAAGTATTTCCGCAACCAGACTTCCGGGTCGCCTCAGCAGCCCACCGGGGCGCAAGCCACCAGCCTGCGCCTGAGCATCCTGCGCGAACTCATCGACAACGAGATCATGATGCAGCGGGCGCAAAAGCTGGGCCTGCTGGCCACCGACGAGGAAGTCGACGCCAAGCTGGCCGAGATCAAAACGCCCTATACCCAGGAGGAGTTCGACAAGCGCCTGAAGGAACGCAACATCACCCTGGAGGACTTCAAGCAAGACCTGCGCCGCAGCCTGACGGTGCAGAAGGTGCTCAACCGCGAGATCACGTCGAAGATCACCATCTCCGACGCCGACATCACCGAGTACTACAACGAGCACAAGACGGAGTTCAACCTGATCGAGCCGCAGTACCACCTGGCGCAGATCGTGGTTACCACCCGGCCCAGCCCGCAGGTGTCGAACCTGAAGAGCGACAAGGCGCAGAACGAGGCGGAAGCCCGCAAGAAAGTGCAGATGCTGCTGAACCGCCTGGAGAGCGGCGAAGACTTCGCCACCGTGGCCATGAACTATTCCGAGGACCCTTCCACCGCGGGCAACGGCGGCGACATGGGCTTCATCCCCGACTCCGCCATTCGCAACGACCCGGTGGCGCGCGAAATCCTGGCCAAGCTGAAGACGGGACAGGTGAGCGCCCCTATCCCGGTTGGCGAGCCGGGCGGGCAGGTGGCCGGCTTCCGCATCATCAAGCTAATCGCCCGTGAGCCTGCCGGGCAGCGCGACCTTAATGATCCCCGCGTGCAGCAGGCCGTCCGCGAACAGCTTCGCGGCCGCCGCGAACAGTTGCTTAAGGCGGCGTACTACGAAGTGGTGCGCAACGAGGCTAAGGTGCAGAATTACCTGGCGGAGCAGATTCTGAAGAATGCGGGGTAGGCTCGCAACCGAAGAATCTAATACACCTAAGTATTTGATAATGCTTAACTTATATATATTTTTACTGTGTTTTATATGTAAGTGTGTTGTAATTATAACGTAAATTATGCTACATTTTTCTGGCAATCTAGCGGAGGCGACCCAGTGGCGGTACTTAATCACACAAGGCCTCGGCCCGATCTGGACGCCTACCGAGAGGCGACGACTCTACCGTTTCCGGAACTTGTCAAGAGGCTGTCGGACCTAATCGGAAAGAAAGCCACAGCCTACATAGCCTCTGTCAAAGACGTCCGTGCGGTAGAGCGCTGGATGTCGGGCACATCCCCGTATAAGAACGCCGAAAACCGGCTACGGCTCGCGTTCCAAATCGCGAAGGTACTTAGCCAGTACGAAGGCATAGACGTAGTACGGGCTTGGCTCACCGGACTGAATCCGGAGCTAGACGATCGCGTACCAATTCGTTTACTCCGCGAAGAAGAGCCTGAAGCGATAGGACCTCAGATTCTTAGTGCTGTGCGTGCATTCTTGGCCGGTGGGTAGCGGTGCCCACTCCTTCTGGACCTACCTACAGATTGGCCAGAAAGCCCGATCCTTGGGCTCCGCCGGATTGGGTGTGGCTCGGGGAGGATGGAACGTTCGGCAATAGGTTTGACGACCCTCGCGGGATGTATCGCGTACTCTATGCGTCTTCTCAGAGGGTGGGCTGCTTCCTCGAAAGCCTCGCTAGATTTCGCATCGAACCCACACTACTCGCGGAATTTTCCGAAATTGAGGGAGAGGACGACTTCTATCCTGTCGGTACCGTACCACTCGATTGGTTCAGCATCCGCATCATGGGAAGCGCTACGGTTTCCGGAGACTACGCAGACATCGGCAGCAGCGAATGGATCAGTCGAATACGACTGAGGCTGATACCGCTTTTTGCGGAGTTTGGTCTCGAGGAATTTGACGCTTCAACATTGCAGAAAACGCATCCTCGCTCGTTAACCC
>DASYTX010000382.1:0-3968 GCA_036001865.1 Terriglobales bacterium | reverse complement strand
AGTACGCCCTGATCGTCGCTGCGATTGCCCTGGGACTGATCGCCACCGTTCGACAAATAGGCCTCGCACTTAACAGCATTTACGAAAGTATTTCGGCAGCGCTGGCTTCTATTGCCTAATCCGCCCTCGCAGCCGAGCCTTCTCCACCATGAGCGACTATTCAGAAGCAATCTGGACACTGAATTCGGCGCCTCGGTCCAAGCCCGAGGTGGCCAAGGTGAGCTCCAGCGCCGCCCTTCTGCTGCCAAGCTTTGGCGCAGTGGTGTTCGCGGTGACGCTTTTACAGGTCTTGTTCCTCGCACAGGGTGCCCAGGGTTTGTTTCGCGACAGCGACACCGGCTGGCACGTGCGCAACGGAGAAGCCATTCTGACTACCGCCGCCGTCCCGCAAGCGGACCCCTTCTCGTACACGCGGGACGGCCGTCAATGGTTAGCCTGGGAATGGCTGTCGGATGCCGTGCTCGGCGGCGCTCATCGGATAGCCGGCCTCTCGGGAGTAGCGCTACTGGCCGCCGTCGCGATTGCGCTAACGGCCTGGGGCGCCGCTCGCTTGTCTCTTTCACTGGGCGGCAATCTGTTCTTCACAGCCGCCGCCATGGTCCTGCTGCTCGGCACCACGAGCATTCACTGGCTGGCGCGGCCGCACGTCTTCTCCTGGCTTTTCGCCTTGCTGTTCCTCTCCATTGCGGAGCATGAGCGGCGTGCTGGAACCGTCCGAGTGTTTTATGGGCTTCCACTGCTGGCGTGCCTCTGGGCCAATGTGCACGCCAGTTTCTTACTGGGACCGGCCATCCTCTTCATATATGCCATCGGAGAATGGTCTGTAGCGGCGGTCTATGACCGCCGACAATTTCGCAGGCCAGGGATCGCCGGCGGTCACAGACCGCCGCTACAGAAGAATGCCGGATTCCGTTTTGCCGCAGCCTGCCTGGCCTCTCTGCTCGCTACATTTGTCAATCCCTACGGCTGGCAACTGCACCAGCACGTCTTTGCCTATTTGCAAAACGATTACCTGATGGACCATATCTCGGAGTTCCGCAGCTTTAGTTTCCACTCGGCTGGCGCCCTGTACGTTGAACTGTTCCTGCTGGTCGCGGTTCTTGGTGCTGTAGCCCTGGTGCGACAGCGCGCCTTTGGTCCGGCATTGCTTGCATTGGCGATGCTACACCTGTCTTTGTACTCCGCGCGCCATCTGCCGACCGCGGCTGTGCTGTTGCTGCCGTTGTGCGTTGCGGCGCTGACCCGCGAGGCAGAGGGCTGGCCCCGGCTGCGTTCCCTGCTCGACTACTCGAAGCGCTTGCGGGCCATTGACCGGAAGGTCTTGGGCATCGTTCCCATCGTCCTCGTGTTCGCGGCGACGGTCGCTGGTTTGGGCACACTGGCACATGCCGGACGCGTTGGCTTCGATTCCGCGAAGTTCCCTGTCCGTGCCGTTGACTTTCTCGAACAGCGCGATCCGGGCGCTCACGTCTTCGCGAAAGATCAGTGGGGCGGTTATCTCATCTACCGATTTGCGGGGCGCTCGAAGGTTTTCATCGACGGGCGGAGTGATTTCTATGAGCAGGATTTCCTCGAGACTTATGCCCAGGTCGTTGAAGTAAAGCCGGGGTGGGACGCAGTGCTGAAGCGGTTTGATGTCCGGTTCGTGCTGGTGCCGCCAGACAATGCTTTGGCTTCGGCACTTCAACTGAGCTCGGATTGGAAACGGGTCCATGCGGATTCGGTCGCCGCTGTCTTCGAAAGGGTGAGCTGAATGATGCCCGGTAGCATCGAACTTGCCCTGGTTGCTCTGGTGACTGCTGCTGCCTGGAGCGACTTCCGGACCAGACGGATTCCGAACTGGATCACCGTGCCAGGTGCCGCGCTGGGATTCGCGTTGCAAGCATGGTACGGCGGCTTTCACGGAGTCCTGGTGTCGTTCGCGGGCGCTGGAGTCGGATTGGGCATTTTTATTGCGATGTACATCGCAGGAGGTATGGGTGCAGGAGACGTCAAGCTGTTCAGCGCTGTCGGCGCGTTTGTGGGACCGCAGGCGTTGATCCTGGTGTTTGTATTCACCGGGCTGCTGGGCGGGATTGCTGCGGTTGCGCTGTCCATATCCCGCGGACGGCTGCGGCAAACGTTGGGGCAAACCGGAGAACTACTGCTCGACCTGGGCCGGCTGCGCTGGCAGGAAACGCGGCGAGCCAGTGCGGCTCCAGACTCGCTGCGTCTGCCCTATGGGGTCGTAATCGCCGTCGGCACGTTGGTGTCTCTCGTGATCCTTCATTAAGAGAATTCTATGCAACGTCATCGCGTACTACTTGCCTTTGGGATCGCATGGCTCTCCGCCTTGTTGCTGAGCTGGTGGGTGTACAAGACAAGCACGGCGGCGCCCTCGCGGGATTTAGTTTACGTTGTTGCGGCGTCACAAGATCTGCCCGTCGGCAGGCGCATCCAGGCCGGCGACCTCAAGCTGATTGCGCTGGACCGCAAGGACCAGCCCAAAGGGGCTTTTCTGAAAACTTCCGACATCGTGGACCGAGCCGTCGCGGTCCCAATGGCCGCCAGCGAACTGGTACTTAGCGGAAAGCTCGCGGGCAAAGGAAGCGGTGAAGGTCTCACCGCCTTGATCGAGCCAGGGACGCGAGCGATTTCTGTCCAGGTAAACGAGATTTCCGGCGTATCGGGCTTCATTCAACCCGGAACACGGGTGGACGTACTGTTTACTCGCGTCTTCTCCAACGGCGACGCAGCCACGACGACTCTTCTCCAGAACGTGAAGGTGATCGCCTACGGCAGACAGCTCGATCCCGGAGCCAAGGTGGATCCGCGCGATACCTCCAGGCCTACGGTGGCCACGTTGCTGGTTACTCAGGAGCAAGGGGAAAAACTGGTCCTGGCGGGGCAGCGCGGACGAATCCAACTTGCGCTGCGCAACGGCCTGGATGATGAGGTCACGAAATCGTCCGATCCCGTCCAAGCGGTCGATCTAGGAATTGACGAGCCACGCAAACCCGCCTCGAAAAGTGTCGCGCCAGTAGTGCCAATAGTCCCCCGTGCAGCGCCGGTCGTGGTAACCAAGACAAGCAAGCCCGAAAACGAGGGGCACGTGGTGCGGATATACCGCGCTGAAAAGGTCACGGAGGAAACGTTGAAATGACGAGAACAGCAACGGCTCTGCTATGCGTGGTCCTGGGCCTCGGAAGCGGATCGGCTGGCGCGACCGTCGCGCAAGTGCAGGTCGGGCCGGCCACCCCGCTCGCGCCGCGCTCGATGACGCTCACAGTTGGCCGGGGCCAACTGCTCCAGTTCCTGGACGAAGCTTCCCGAGTCTCGGTTTCAGATCCTGTGATCGCTGATGCCGTGGTGGTTTCGCCGCACGAGGTGGTCCTTAACGGCAAGTCACCCGGCCACACAACGATCATGATCTGGCATGGCGAGAACGTCTCGCCGTTTGAAATTTCCGTGGAGCCGGATCTGACCGAAATCCAGAAACAGTTGCGCGCGACCTTTCCCAACGAACAGATCGACGTATCGAGCAGCAAGGATGCCATCCTGCTCACGGGCGTGGTAACCGATGCGGAAATCGCGAAGCAGGCAGCCGCGATCGCTGCAGTGCATGCGAAGTCCGTGGTGAACCTGCTCCAGTCGCCGCCTGCCGATAACCGCCAGGTCATGCTGCAGGTGAAGTTCGCCACGATGGATCGCACCACCCTGACCCAGTTGGGAGCGAACCTGTTCAGTGTCAATAACAAGCTGGTCGGAACGGCTACCACCCAGCAATTCTCGTTTCCGCGCACCGGCCAGCTACAGTTCTCTCAGGGCCCGGACGGTCAGCCGGTGTTGGGCAACCAGCAGGTCAGCATCACCGACTTGTTGAACCTGTTCGCCTTCCGGCCGGATTTAAATATTGGCGCGACCGTGCGTCTGCTGCAAAGGAACAACCTGCTGGAGATTCTGGCGGAACCCAATCTGATCACGGTCAG
>DASYTX010000381.1:0-3002 GCA_036001865.1 Terriglobales bacterium | reverse complement strand
GACAAGCGTCAGCAGAGGTTCGAACAGGCTTGAGGCAAGCTGAACAGCGGCACGGATGCGCTCGATCTCGGCCGGTTCCTTCACCATCCTTTGCTCTTCTACGAATCCGTTCACTGGACGCAGGCGGATGCGCGAGGGCAGAGCCTCTTTAAGGAAATTGTGGCTGGCCAGGGTCATGTGTCCGGCCTCGACGCCGACCGTGGCCCGCCGCATTCGCGACAACGCCTTGGCAGCGGCCAGCAGCGCCGAGCCTTTTGCAACAATCACTTGCGCGCCCTGGACCTCGGTGCGCGCCTGCTCGCGGTAGCGCCCGTCGGTGAAGAACCGATTGCCTTCGGGAGTGAGCAGCAGCACACCCGCGCTGCCGGTGAACCCGCACAGGTAGCAGATGTTCGGCAGGTGATTGACCAGGAAGCCGTCCAGTCTCTTTTCCTGTAGCCTCCGTCGCAAACGCTGCTGGCGGCCGAGGTAGTCCATCAGGCAACTCCATTGCAGGCTACGGCTTTATTGGCTAAACAGATAGCCATTAGCAACTTACGGCGCGGATCGCTCACGTGGTCGCTCGTCCATTTGAAACGGAAGCTTCGCACGTACTCGGACAACCCAGGTTGCATCTAAGGGGCGTGACGCGAGGGCTCCTCAGTTGTTGCTCCCCTCGCGGCAGGGCCCTCAAAACATCACACTAAGGAGAGATACACGTGCGCGAGATGGATCGTCCCACGCATTTCAACAGTGACCTCTTAGGGCGCGAACGTCATGTCTGCGCTTTCTTTCACACCGTGGAGGAAGGGTACAGGGTGTTATTGCCCTTCATCAAGGAAGGTTTCGAGCACGGCGAGAAAGCCTTCCACGTAGTTGACCCCAAGCAACGGGTTGACCATCTTAGCCGCCTGCAAAAAGCAGGCATAGATACCCAGGCGGCCGAGCAGCGGGGGCAACTGGAGGTGCGCCCGTGGCAGGACGCTCACTTCCGACCTGGGCGCTTCGATCAGGACGCCATGCTCGCGCTGATCGAAGAGGAGGTATTGCGGCGTGGCGCCACCCTAGGCTACTCACGCACTCGATTTATCGCCCATATGGAATGGGCGCTGGAGGACATGCCGGGAGTGAAGGACCTGGTGGAGTACGAAAGCCGCTTGAACTACGTCGTCTCCAAATACCAGGACCCGGTGATCTGCACGTATGATTGTGCCAGGTTTAACGCCGCAGTTGTGATGGACATTCTGCGCACCCATCCCCTAGTCATCATCGGAGGGGTGCTGCAGCATAATCCCTTCTACGTGCCGCCGGACGAATTCTTGCTGGAGCTGCGGGAGCGCGGGGCGTACCGGGCCTCATCGGCGGCCTAGAACCATGGAAATGAGTGATCCTAAACTGGCGGAACAGAACCGAGATTTGCGCCGCACCTTGCGGGACCTGGTGGCGCTCTCGGTCATGCCGGCGGCCTGGACCGGTCGCGATCCGCAGCAAATCGGCGAAGGCCTGCTTGACGTGCTGGTCAGCACGCTGCGCCTGGATGTCGCTTACGCGCGGCTGAAGCAAGCGGAGGAGGAAAACAGCGTGTGCCTGTGGCGGGCAGAGCGCTGGCCGGAGCTGCCTTCCTGGATTAGCGCCATCGAAGCCGAACAGGGGCCGTTCCAGAGGCCCAGCCGGTTTGTGGTGCCGATCCCGGTAGCCGGTCAGGGCCAGCAGAAGCTGCACTTATTTGTCGCTCCCGTAGGCCTGCACGGCATGAACGGAATGGTGGTCGCCGGCTGCGCCCGCGCCGATTTTCCCACCGAAACTGAAAACCTGCTGCTTTCGGTGGCCGCCAATCAGGCCGCGATCGCGTTCCAATCGGCGCAGCTACTGGCGAAGCGTAACCAAGCGGAAGAAGGGGCGGCGCAACTGGCGGCCATCGTGGAATCCTCCGACGATGCCATCCTTAGCAAGGACCTCGAAGGGCGGATCACCAGTTGGAACCGCGGCGCGGAGCGGCTCTACGGGTACGCGGCGGCGGAGGTGGTGGGCAGACCGGTCTCTATATTGGCGCCACCAGAGTCCGTCGATGAAATCCCGGGGTTCATGGAGCGGCTGAAGAGGGGTGAGCGGATTGAGCATTTCGAGACGCAGCGGATCGCCAAAGACGGCCGCCGGCTTACGGTGACCCTGAGTATTTCGCCTATTCGCGACAAGGTGGGGAACATCGTTGGCGCATCCGCGGTGGCCCGCGACATCACCGAACGCAAGCAGGCGGCGCAACGCAAAGCTGCGCAACATGCGATCACCCGCATCTTGGCGGAGGCAGCCACCCTGGCCGAAGCCGCGCCCAAGGTCGTCAAAACTATATGCCAATTGTTGAACTGGGAGTTTGGCGCGCTCTGGCATGTAGACCACGAGACTCGCGTGTTGAGCTGCCTGGACACTTGCCGGCTGCCGGGAGTCAGCGTGCCCGAATTTGAATCTGCTACCCGGCAGCGCACTTTCCCGGCAGGAGTGGGCTTGCCGGGCCGAGTATGGACCAGCGGCGCACCCGCCTGGATTCCGGACGTCACCCGAGATGACAACTTCCCGCGCGCGCGCATTGCCGCCAAGGAAGGACTGCATGGCGCCTTCGGCTTCCCCATCGTGATGGGCAGCGAGACTTTGGGAGTGATGGAATTCTTCAGCCGTGAGGTCCGCCAGCCCGATCCTGACCTGCTGGAGATGATGGCCACGGTGGGCAGCCAGATCGGGCAGTTCATCGAACGCCGCCGCGCTGAACTGGCCTTGCAGGAACTGGAAGAGCGCTTTCGCCGCGCGCAGGTAGCCGCGGGCCTGGGCGCTTATGACTGGAACCTGCACACAGGTGAGATCAAGTGGTCGGCCCAAGTGCCTGCGCTGCGCGATATCGCGCCGGACGGGCGATTCGAGAGCTGGATGGGATACGTCCATCCCGATGACCGGGAAAATCTACAAGAGGGCATTGCCCGGCTGATGAGCGAAGGCGGCGAGTGGCAGGCCGAACTGCGGGTGATCAGGCC
>DASYTX010000380.1:0-6608 GCA_036001865.1 Terriglobales bacterium | reverse complement strand
ATGGGCATTGGGATTGCCCGCCGGGTATTGCCAATCTGGACTACCGCGCTTCGGGCTGGTTGCCGAGGTTCCGGGCGCGGTTTACGGCGCAAATACCCGCCCCGCCGGAGCTGCCCAAAGCAGCTCCTGACCAAGCGGGCTCAGGAGTCCGCCGCGCCGGGCGCGATGCAGGACGGGTGAAAAGATAATGATGATCAGCACAATGGCCTGCACCAACCCGCCCAGGTACTGTGCCATCTGCGATTCAATTGACATGAACAGCGGCATCAGGGCCAGGCCGATGGCGTTGAAGACGTAGCCGGAGCGCTCCGAAAGGAAGGTGTGTTGAAAGAAGTCAAAAAAGATCCCCAGCGGGACCATTACGAGGAGACCCCCCAGCCACCCGAAATTGATGTAACTCTCTGTGAGCACGCCGACGGCAATCGACACGCCCTCCAGGTTTCGCTCGTCGGTGATCCCGTAGGCCACCTGGTAGAAGCGATTGGCGTCATTCACCGAGGGTTTTCCCGGCCAGATGGCGCGCGGGACCAGAGTGACAGCCAGATACGAATAGAGCTGCCCATACTGATACGGGACCACGGCCGGCGTCATCTCCAGCACGTTGGCGGTCTGCTGCAGCAACGAAAGGCGGCCCAGGCTCTTGTCGGCAAGAGCGCGCCACCGCTCCCCGCTCGGGTCCTCCAGTGCGCTGCTCCACTCGCTCATAGACTCGCCCAACCAGAAGGAGATGCGCTCCACCATCCCGGCTTCCACCCGCGCACCCCAGAACGTCTGGCGAAATTGCTCTTTCCCTACTTGGAAGAACATGACGAACGGGATGAGGATCAGGGCGGCCGCCACCGGCAACTGCCGCCGTTCGTATAGGAAGGTGGCAGCACAAAGCACAACCAAGCTGACCGCCGCGCCTAGCCAGCCTGCGGACATGCCAACCAGGAAGCGGCCACCGAGAAAGAACATGATCAGCAGCCCGTCAATCGCCGCTGCGCGTCCCTGCAGGTATCGGCGAAAGACCAGTGCAAAGGCCATGGTCGGGACCGCCGACGACAGCAGCATCAACAACTGCCGGCTGCCGGAGCCTAGCCCGTCCAATGGTGAGCGAATCACATAGGACACCAGCACGCCCGCCACCAGCACCAGTCGCGTGTAGTACCAACTACCGGATTCCGTAGCACGAATGTCGAGCACCGTCGCCGGAATCAAGCGCCGGCCCAGCCCGCTCCGCATTCCCAGCCACAGGCAGGCCACTCCCAGCACCACCAGCAGCATGGTCTCGGAGACGGCCGCCTCGCCGATGAGCGCCGTCGGTACCGACGGCTTGTAGCGCCGATGGCCCCAGAAAAGCGCCGGCACATAGTAGAGCCAGTACCCTAGCGCCAACATCGCAAACAGCGGCAGAGTGCGGTACTCGCGCTCCTTCCAGCTCAGATAGGCGGCCCAGGCCATGGCCAGCACTGCGACCGAGCAGCCCACCTGGAACAGCGAGATGGGACGCGCGCGGGTGAGATAGATAAGACCAGTAAACGCTGCGGGAGGAATAATCAGCGTCACCACTCGGCGGCCAACGGTCATGTTGGATCCAGTCATCATTCCTTTGCCTTTGACTTGCCGCCTATGGCAGCCATCGCCCGAACGATCCCGTCAACTGCTGCCCCGAGCGAGAACGCAGCTAGCCGCTCACCCGCGCTCTGGGCCATGACACCGCGCATTTCTGGCCGCTCCGCATAAGTCACCAACAAGTCCGAGAGCGCTTCTACATTTCCCAACGGAAACCTATTTCCAGTCTTGCCGGCAAGAATCAGATCCGGACCGCAGCCGACCGCATCACTGACGATCGCCGGACGTCCGCAGGCCATGGCCTCATTCACCACCAGCCCCCAGGTCTCGCGCCCATCTGACGGCAGCACCAGCACGTCGGCGGCAACGTAGGCTGAAATCATCTGCGATTGGTTCAGGAATCCCGCAAACCGGACAGGGGCACCCATCTCCACGGTCACGGCTTCGCACTCGGCGCGCAGCGGCCCGTCGCCAACCATCAGTCCAGCGACAGCTGCGCCCCGCCGTCTCGCTTCTGCCACTGCACGCACGAAATCCAGCGGGCGCTTCTTGGCAATGAATTTGCCCGCGAACAGGAACACCACCTCGTCCGGAGCGAGGGCCCAGCGTTGCCGCAACTCCGCCCGCAAAGGCAGCCAGTGGTCCAACTCCGCCGCAACCCACCGTTCATCGATGGCGTGTGGGACGGAGAACACGTGCTCGGGCCGGGCGCCGTAATGGAGGAAGTACTCGCGCGACCAAGTGCCCACCGCAAGACAGGCGTCCGCCCGAGGAATGAAGCCCTTGTACACCGGATACTTCAAGTATCGCTTCAACACGCTGCGCTGTGTGTGCAGATGCGAGTCGCCGCGCAGCATCACTGGGATACGGTTCTGCCAGCAACTCACGATGGCTTGCCAGGCGCTCTTGTAGTGCCAACCATTGACTAGCACGGCCTCGAATTGCCGACCGGCGATGATCTCCTTGATCTCCGGCGTATCCAGTCCGCGAAAGCTTCCGCAGTACTCACGTGGGCCAACATTCTTGAGAAAGCGATGACAATAGCCGTCAAGCAACGGAACGTCCCAATCGAATGGCACGCCGAAGCCGGCAGCCGCCTGCTGCTCGGGCGTGGCCCGGTGACAGTAGAAGACCGTGAGATCGATTTCTGGCTGCCGCGCCAGGGCACGGAACCATGGCGCGTGATACTGCACCGGGTGCGTGGTCACGATGGCCAGCCTGGGGCGCGTGGTCATCTCGCGGAGGGCAATCCCTTCTCCGCCGGCTGACGGAAGAACTGCACCCAGGCGTCGTGGATGCACTCATCAGAATAGAACTGCTCGAAGCGCAAGCGCGCAGCGCGGGAGCATCGGCTCCTGAAGGCTGGATCGTCGAGGAAACGGCCGATGGTCTGTGCCAGCGCGGCGGGTGTCTCTTGCTCCGCGACCAAGCCCGTAGCGCCGTCCACCACAACTTCCTGCAATGCCCCGCTGCGGAAACACACCACGGGCACGCCTAGCGCCATGGCCTCCACCACTCCCCGCCCAAATGACTCTTGGAATCGCGAAGGCGGGCTGGGGTGGACGTACAGGTAAGACATCCGCAAGAGGTCCGGAACATCTTGGCGGAAGCCCCAATAGTGGATGCGGTCTTCGGCGCCGGTTGCCGCGATCATGCTTCGCAGCTCGGCTTCATCGGTGCAGCCGCCCGCGATGTGCAGCGCCACGTCAGGGTGGTCCGTAGCCAGTCGCGCAAACGCTTCCAGCAGGAGATCAATGCCCTTGTGCTGCGCCACTTGCCCCGCGAATAGCAGATTGCGTTTGCCAAGGAAGTGGTGGCGCAGCTCCGCGGTAGTGCCGTCATCCGTGCGGACCTCCGTTCGGCCAGGAAGGATGAGCGTCCTCTTGCGTGCCACACCCGAATGTGAGCGCACCACTTGCTCGTAGCCTAAGCGGGTGTGGTGGACGAAATCGCTGATGAGCAGAGATGCTGCACGCACGCGTCTCGCAGGACCAGGGTTCAGATCATGAAAGCATAGGACGGTACGTTTACCGGCCAGCCGGCAGTAAAGGGCCGCCAATATGGCCATGTAGAGATAGCTGATGCTGGGCAGGTAGAGAACATCGCAGCCGAGCGCTCGCCGCAATACGGTCAGGTTCCCGCGCACCAGTGCGGCCAGCATCGGCCACAACTCACCCAGCGATCGCGGCCAGGCAATTTTGGGCCAGTCGCTCCGATCGCCAAAGAAGGAGTAGTGGAATCCTTTGCCCTGGATTTCTCCCAACAACGGCAGCTTCAGGCGCTTCAGCGTGTACGACAGCAGGAAGTGGGGCACCACGTCCGGGCGCAGGAGGTCAAACAAGTCCAGCACGTACCGCTCCATGCCGTAGAGAAAAACGGTGTTGAAGACGACCAGCACCCGCACCGGTCGGCGAGCAGCGCACGAAACAATCTCACTGATGTCGGACGCGGCGACGGATCGAGCTTCGATGTGAGGTTTAGCTGCCGTGCGCAGGTTTTCCAAGGTCGTCAACAGTTGTGCCCGAACCCACCTATTTTCTGTAGTACTCTGCCACGCGTTCGACTATGCCTTCGATGTCCACCGTCGGCTCGTACCCGATCAGCGTCTTGAGCTTGTCAATATCGGGCACCCGCCGTGGCATGTCCTCAAATCCTTCCTCGTAGGCTTCGTCGTAAGGAATGTGCACGATGGGCGAACTGCTTCCAGTGATCTTCTTCACCAATTGCGCCAGTTCGTTGATACTGATCTCCCGGCCCCCGCCGATATTGAAGATCTGGCCGACTGCCTCCGGGTGATCGGCAAGGATGGGTAGGGCGCGCACCACGTCGCCAACATAGGTGAAGCAGCGTGTCTGTTTGCCGTCCCCATAGACGGTGATGGGATGCAACAGCAGCGCCTGCTTGACAAACGAAGGCACCACCATCCCGTACCGGCCGGTCTGCCGGGGACCGACGGTGTTGAATAGGCGCACGACGACCACCGGCAGTTTCTTCTCCCGCCAGTAGGCCAGCGCCAGGAACTCATCGATGGCTTTGGAGCAGGCATAGCTCCACCGACCCTTGGTCGTGGGACCCAGCACCAGGTCCTGGTCCTCGCGAAAGGGCACGCCGTTGGCTTTGCCGTAGACCTCGGAAGTGGAAGCCAGGATGACTTTCTTCTTTTTCTTGTTGGCGTGCTTGAGCACCAGTTCGGTGCAGTGCACGTTGGTCTCGATGGTATTGACGGGGCTCTCCACGATGAGCTTCACGCCCACCGCCGCTGCCAGGTGATACACCACGTCGCAGCGGTCGATCAGTTCCGCCAGTAGCGGTTCGTTTTCTACCGAATCGATGTGATAGTGGAAGCCGGGAGAGTTCTTCAGGTGCTCGATGTTCTCCACGCTGCCGGTAGAAAGGTTATCGAGGACATAGACCTGCTGGCCGCGGCCCAGCAGTTCCTCGGCAAGATGTGAGCCGATGAAGCCGGCCCCCCCCGTAATGAATGCGCGGGCTGATCCCATGTAAAATCGCTTCTCGAGGCGCTGGAGTTGCGGCCATTATAGCGGCTGCGCGACGGCCTCAGACCTTTACTGTTCTGGTCTTCCCCGGAGCGCGCTCCCACTGTGCCGTGTTCTTCGCCAGCGCTCGGGCAAACACATCCACCAGCCGGCCTGCCATCTGCCTCGTGGTATAGGCATCGAACGCCTGCCAGTCAGTAGCAGGCTCATAGCCCTCCGGCAGGCGGAGCATTGCTTCTAGTTGCTGGCTGATTTCTTCCGCTTTGGTGGCTAAAGGCGCCCGACCGTCGAACGTGACCATGCTGCCCGCCTTCGTCTGCGTGACGATGGGCACCACGCTGCTCTCGCTGTGGAAGATCACCAGCAGCGGCTTCTTCGCCAAGATATAGGGGAAGATCTTCGACGCAGTGTAATGCCGCTCTTCCGACCCGACCACCAGCAGCCCGCGCGCGTCCGCCAGCAGTTGCAAGGCGTCGAGATACGGAACCCGTTGCGGCCGCTCCTCCACGAGATCAGCCACGCCCTCCTCGCGCGCAATCTCCGAGACTGGCATGGCCGTGCTGCCTCCGGCATAACTCGTGCCCACAAAATGCAGGCGCAGGCGGCTGAAGATCTCAGCTTCCCGAGAAACACCCAGCCGCACCGCCCGGAACAGGGCAGCCAGCACAGGCCGCATGGCCGCCGTGTATGCGCCCACGCTGCAGACATGCAGCAGTCCGTCGCCGGCATCAAATATCGAGTTCGACCTGCGGTGCCCCCGGATGTATTCCCAGTCTGCGGTTTCGCCCCCGTACGGGATCTCGCTAGCATCGTCCTCGCCCAGCCGTGGATAGCGCGCCCGCACGCTGTCGGTGGTTCCCTTGGACACGCCGACGATGTGCGCAGCGTGCCGCACCGCAAATGGCTCCAGCAGGCGTGCCAGCGCGTAGGCCAGTATCCACTTCGGAGGACGCCGCGAGCGCGGCAGCTTCCAGTAGAACTCCGAGGCCCAAGGGTCGATGTAGTCGATCACGTAGGGGATGCCGAAGCGCTCATGCGCCAGCCGCCCCAGCACCATCGGCGCGTAGGGCGGTACAGGAATGAACACCAGATCCACCCGCCGGTCGGCGCATAGCTGCTTCAATACTCGCCAGTGATGCCACATGCTGCGCATGCCCAGATCGCCGATGCCGAACAGGCGCGTCAGCCGGCTGGGCAACGCCGGTGTACGGATGACTTCGACCGACTCCGGCACCAGGCGCGCCATGTCCGGGTCGAGGGCCGTCTCGTACTGGCTCGGGTCAGTGGTGATGACGATCGGCTGCCAGCCGAATTCGCGGAGGTGCGAAGCGAAGAAGCGTATGCGCAGCGCCGGCGGCATGCTGCTCGGCGCAAAATCTGCGCCCACAATCGCCACCCGCTTCATCGCGCCTCCGCCAAGGCCGCCAGTGGCTGTTCTACCCCCGCCCCGAACAGGCCCAGAAAGTTCTGCTTCTCAACATCCCAGCAGAATCTTGCTCGCGCGGCATCCCACGCCCCTTGCTGTGCGGCACGCAGCCTTTGGCCGTCCCTTATCCA
>DASYTX010000379.1:0-12160 GCA_036001865.1 Terriglobales bacterium | reverse complement strand
GGTCTACGTCGCCGACCTGCTGGGCTGTACGGTAATAGACACTGTGAGTGACGCCGAGCTAGGCCGCATTGAGGACGTGCAGTCGGGCTCAGGGGAGGCGCTCCTGTTGGTCGTCAAGGCAGGTGCGAAGGAGTACCTGGTTCCGTTCGCGGCGGAGTTCCTGGGCAGGGTCGATCTCGAGCGCAAGCGCATCGAGATGGCGCTGCCCCAAGGCCTGCTCGAGCTTGACGCTCCCCTGAGCGAAGAGGAGAAGCGCGCGCAGCAGGACGCTGATCGAGACTAGCTGCATGTAGTTGCGGTTCGCGATGAAGTTCGACATCCTGACTATCTTTCCGGACTTCTTTCGCGGGCCGCTGGACTATGGCATCGTGCGGCGGGCGCGCGAGGCGGGCCTGATCGAGGTCGGAATCCACGACCTGCGGGCGTTTACCCGCGACCGGCATCGCACCGTCGATGACCGGCCCTTCGGGGGCGGCGAGGGTATGGTGCTGAAACCGGAACCGATCATTGAATGTGTGGAGTCGCTGGGCGTAGGTCCGCGTGAAAACCGCACGGCTCCGACGGGGCGCGAGTCGGTGGTGCTGCTCTCGGCGCAAGGCAAGCTCTTCCACCAGGCGACGGCCGAGCAGTTGGCAGGGCTCGACCGCCTGATACTGATCTGCGGGCGCTATGAGGGAGTGGATGAGCGCGTGAGCGCCTTCGTGGCCGACCACGAGCTTTCGGTGGGCGATTACGTGCTCAGCGGCGGCGAATTGGCGGCGGCCATCGTGCTCGACGCCGTCACCCGGCTGCTCCCGGGCGCGCTGGGCGACGAGGCTTCGGCACAGCAGGAATCGTTCAGTGGGCGCGCGGCACGCACCGCCGCAGGCGCGCCGACTTCAACCTGTGCCTCCGGAGGACTGCTGGATTACCCGCACTATACGCGCCCGGCGGAATTCCGCGACATGAAGGTCCCGGAGGTGCTGCTCTCCGGCGACCACGAGGCCATCCGCCGCTGGCGTCGCCGCACGGCGCTGGAGAAGACTTTGCGCAACCGTCCCGACCTGCTGGAGCGGGTCGCGCTGAGCGCGGAAGACAAGGATTTCATCGCCCAGATCCAGGGCGAACAAATTTGAAGCTGCGGCACTTGGCCGCATTCTTGAGGAGACTATGTCGAACTCAACTATTCTGGACAAAATCGCGGCCAAGCTGCAGCGCAAGGACATCCCTGATTTCACCGCGGGCGACACCGTGCGCGTGCACGTGAAGATCAAAGAAGGCGACAAGGAGCGGCTGCAGGCCTTCGAAGGCACGGTCATCGCGCGCTCTCGCGGCCCGCATGGGAGCTTTACCGTGCGCAAGGTCAGCTTCGGGCATGGCGTGGAACGCATCTTCCCCATGCATTCGAAGGTAATCGAGAAGGTGGAGGTGCTGCGCCCGGCCCGCGTGCGTCGCGCCAAGCTCTACTACCTGCGCGAGCGCAAGGGCAAAGCTGCTCGCCTGCGGGAAGCGGAGTAATTCGTCAATTCGTACATCCGTCAACCGGAAATTGTTCTTCAGGAATTTCCCCGATTGCGCCAGCTCGGGTTTCGCGCGAAACTTGCGTGGATGCCGACCGGACACGCTAAGCCTGCTTTTGAAAAAACGCCCTCCCGCTCCGCTGCCAAGCTGCGCCTCTTGAAGCGTCTGAAGTGCACCACGCGTTACGAGCGGCGGGCGTGGAGCGTGGGCGCGCGGCTGGTGGCGGGCGTAGACGAAGTCGGCCGGGGATCGCTGTTCGGTCCGGTAGTGGCCGCCGCCGTCATACTCGATCCCAACTACCGCATTCGCGGGCTGCGCGATTCCAAACTGCTGCCGGCCGAGCGCCGCGAGATCCTTGCTCCGCGCATCCGCGAGCACGCCATTGCCTGGGCCATTGCGGCCGTGGATTCCGCCCGCATCGACCAGATCAACATTTACCACGCTTCCCGGCTAGCCATGGCGGAAGCCGTCATGCAGCTTGCACCCCGGCCCGACCACCTGCTGATCGACGCCTTGCGCATCGAATTCGACTGCCTACAAACGCCCATCATCCACGGTGACGCGCTCTCCGCCTCCATTGCAGCCGCCTCCATCCTGGCAAAAGTGGAGCGTGACCGCATGATCGCTGCGTGGGATCCGGTGTTCCCGGTGTACGGGCTGGCTTCTAACAAGGGCTACTACACGCGCAAGCACGTGGCCGCCCTGCGCGAGCACGGCCCCTCGCCGTTGCACCGGCTGTCGTTCGCGCCGGTGTGGGACTCGGCCTCGCCCCAGGAGATGTTGGAGTTGATGCTGGAGGAAGCGGCGGAAAATTTCGCAGCCGTCCCTTAGCTCCCCGGCTCAAATAAACACAAGGTGGAACTTGGTAAGCCGTTCGCCGGTCGGGGAAAGCACCTCCAGCACCACACGGTCTTGTACTGGCACGGGCGGCAGCTTGAAGCAGACTCGATAAGTGCGCTCCGCGGTGGGAACGTCCGCGGGCGGGCCGAGCAGTTTGACCACCGCCGGCTCGACCACCGTCGCCTCTATACCGCGGAAGATTTTCAGCCGGAAGTGCAGGTTGAGCACACACTCTGTGGGATTTTCGGTGCAGGTCCTGGGGAACGCGATCAGCTGCAGTCGCCGGTTTTGTTTAAACGAAGCCGTGACTTGGAAATCCACAAAGCGGGGATACTGGTGGACGGGCTTGCCGTCCGTGGCCAGCAGCGACTTACTGCCGCCGTTGAGCACCTGGCGCCAGCCCTCGAAGCCGACGCTTTCCGCCGTCGCACGCAAATAGAACCACTGCTTGGTGGGCTGCAGTAACAGGACGTCTTCGCCCAAGGGCACTACTGATTGGTAATTGAGTACCATTGTTGAGGAGGTTTGTGCCTGCTGGCCTGATCCAGTTGCCAAAGGGACTGAAGCGGCCAGCGCGGTGATCAGCATCATCCGGATTGACTTGCGGCAGGTCATGCTGGATGCACCTCGGCTTGACGGCATCCGGTGAGTTTCAAACGCGCAACCCGGGTACCAAAGCGTGTGGAGAAACGGAATGCTACGGTTGCTCTGCGTAACTGCTCATCCCGACGACGAGGCTGGTGGCTTCGGCGGCACCCTGCTGCTTTACAGCCTGCGCGGAGTGGAGACCCACGTCATCTGCCTCACCCCGGGGCAGGCAGCTTCCCACCGCGGTGGTGCCGGTTCCGACCAAGAACTTGCCGCCATGCGGCGCAAGGAGTTTGCCGCCGCCTGCCAGATCCTGAAGGTCAAAAGAGGTCTGGTGCTCGACTACCCCGACGCCGCCCTCGACCGGGTCAATTTCTATACCGCGGTCGCCGACCTGGCGGGCCGCATCCGTGAGCTGCGCCCTCACGTCGTGCTCACCATCGGGCCCGAGGGCGCTATTACCGCTCACCCCGACCACTCCATGACCTCGATGTTCACCACTCTGGCCTATCACTGGGCCGGTCGCAGCAATCGTTTCCCTGAGCAGCTCAATGATGGCCTTAAGCCCCATCGCGCCCAGAAGCTCTATTACGGCACCGCCCTGTTTACGCTGCCCGACCGCCAGCCGGTTTCACTTGCGCCGGTCACCACGGTCATCGACATTGGCGATCTGCTCGAAACCAAGATCGCCGCCTTCAAGGCCCACAAGTCACAGGCGCCACTGTTTCCCTTGTTTGAACGTGCGGCGCGGCAGCGCGGAACTCAGGAGACATTTCATCTCGCCGCCACCGTTACGCCGCAACACATCGCCCGCGAGCTGGATTTGTTCGAAAGGGTTAGTGAGGACTTCGAGTGATCGGTGCCGCAACGCTGAGGCACCGGGTTTACTTCGCGCGCCGGAAAGTATCTACCCTCTCCACCCGCAGGTCAACCCCCGAAGGCCGCCTGCCAGATTCTTGAATGGGCTGAGCGGTTGTCGCCCGCGAGTTTACAAGCGCATTGACCGGCCATTACACTCGCCCAAGCTATGCGACTCGTCACCTTTGAAGATCAAGCCAAGCGGAGCCGCACTGGCGCACTCACTCCTGACAACAGGATCGTTGATCTTAACCTGGCCTGCGCGCTCTACCTGCGCGACGTCGAGGGCGAGAGTGCGTTCTATGCCTTGGCCGAGGCGCGCGTCCCGCCCGACATGCGACGGCTCTTCGAAGGCGGCGACAAAAGCCTGAACGCTGCGCGTGCCGCGCTGGACTATGCCGTCGGCAGTGACCACCCTTGCGGCCCTGCCGGCGAGCCCGTCTTCCATCGCCGCGACGCCGTGCGCCTGCGTCCTCCGATCATCCCCCGAAAGTTTTTTCACACTGCCGGCAATTTCCGCGAACACCACGACGAGGCCGTCAAGGCCGGCTTTTCCCATCCCGTGATGCCCTGGATCGTTTTCTTTCAGAATGTGGACGCCATCATCGGCGACGGCGACCCGGTTGTCTATCCCAGCCACCTGACCCAGGAACTTGACTATGAGCTGGAACTTGCGGTCGTGCTCAAGAAGTCGGGCAAGCACTTCACCCCCCAGCAGGCCCGCGATTACATCGGCGGGTATGTGATCTTTAACGACGTCACCGCGCGCGACATCCAGCGCCGTGAGATGAAGTCGGGCGTGTTCAGCTTCTGCAAGGGCATCGACACCTTTTGCCCGCTGGGACCGTGGATCGTGACCGCCGACGAAATCCCCGACCCGCATAACCTCGCGATGGAGCTGCGCGTGAACGGCGAGCCCCGCCAGCGTTCGCATTCCAGCAAAATGTCGGTGAAGATCCCGGAGATCATCGCGCACTACTCGGCCATGGGTTACAGCGCGGGCGACGTGCTCTCGACCGGCACCGTCAGCGGCGTGGCCGCATTCTCGGGCGACCCCAAAGCGTGGTACCTGAAACCCGGCGACGTCATGGAGTGCGAGATCGAAGGCATCGGCGTGCTGCGCAACCCGGTGATCTCCTGGGAGGAAGCCTACGGCACCAAACCTCCGCCGCGAGCAAAAGGTACTTGAACGCCAATGACCGACCCCCAAGACAAGATCTGGGTCAGCCGCCTGAACTCCCGCGAAGACATCCGCTCCCACTTCCCTGCGGGTACGCGTGTCCGCTTCTATGACACCACGCTGCGCGACGGTGAGCAGACAGTCGGCGTGGTGCTTGACCCGCAGCAGAAGCTCGAGATTGCCCACAAGCTCGACGAACTGGGCGCGGCCCGCATCGAGGCCGGCTTCCCCAAGGTCTCACCCGAGGATGCCGAGGCCATCCAGCTCATGTCGCGTGCGAATCTCAGGGCCGAACTCTGGGGTTTTTCGCGCGCCGTCAAGGGTGACGTTGACGAGGTCCTCCGCCTCGGCCTGCGCGCCACCATCATCGAGTCACCCACCAGCGACATCAAGCTCAAGGCCTACGGCATCTCACGCGACGAGATCCTGCGCCGGATGACGGACGCCATTTCATACAGTGCGCAGCACGGTGTCACTGTGGCCTTCTTTGCCGTTGATGGCACCCGCAGCGAGCTGGACTTCCTGAAGAAGGTCTATCAGGAGGCGATTGCGGCCGGTGCCAAGGAACTGGTCGTCGTGGACACCATCGGCGCCTGCGGGCCTGAAGCCGTTGAGTTTCTGGTCGGCCAAGTTCGCAACTGGGTCGGACCGGGCGTGCCTCTGCACTGGCACGGCCACAACGATTTCGGACTTGCCACTGCCTGCGCCGTGGCTGCGGTGCGCGCGGGCGCCACCTGGATCCAGGGGACGATCAACGGCATGGGCGAGCGCGCCGGCAATGCCGATATCGGCGAGATTGCTATGGCCCTGAAGTGCCTTTACGGCGTTGATGTCGAGATGAACCTCACCAAGCTCCGCGAGGTTTCTGCCGCCGTTTGCAACGCCGCCGGCTATAAGGTGGACGCCTGGAAGCCGGTGGTCGGGGAAAACCTCTTCACCCGCGAGAGCGGCGCAGTGGCCAGCCAGTTTCACATCCCCGAGGCCATCGAACCCTTCTCCGCCGAGCTGGTGGGCGCAGCGCGCCGCATCGTGCTGGGCAAGAAGAGCGGACTGGACTCGATGGATCTCAAATGCAAGGAACTCGGCCTGCCGCAGCTCACACCCGAAGCTCGCGCCACCGTGCTAAAGGCGGTCAAGCGCCGCGGGGTTGAGAAGCGCGGCCTGCTGACTGACGGTGAATTCCGCCAGATCGTCGCCGGTGCCATCAAGGCCGCCGGAGCCGCAGACTAACTTCGGCAAGGGGGGTGCCCCTCATACCCCAATTCAATGGAATCAGACACTTACGTGGGTATCTAGCGCAAATACCTTTGTTTTCAATGAGCAGAAAGCGACTGACCTAGTTTTCAATTAGATATACTAATGTTTTACATTTATATCATGAAATAAAGCTACAGTCAAGGTCAATTATCGGCTTGCCGCCGAGACTCCTTTAAAGTGCGGCAGCACGGCCTCGCCGAACAGGCGTGCCTGCCGCTCGCGGTCCTCGCCCCAGATCTCCAGCATGATGTTGGTGCAGCCGGCTTGACGGTACTGCTCGATGCGCCGGATGCACTCTTCCGGAGTACCGGCGATCGGGCAGGCCTTCTCCAGGACTTCGTCGCTGACGGCGCGGGCCGCGGCTGTGCGCCCGCCGCGCTCCATGGCATCGGCGATGGGCTGAAGCTCGGCGAAACTGAGCCCGGCGCTTTGGAGCAACACGTCGGCCGTCCCGCGGATGTTCTGCACCTTGTTGGCCAGGTACATGGCGGCCATCTCGCGCGCGCCTTCACGACCGCGCAGCGGGTCTTCGTGAATGCTGCCGACGATCACGGAGCCGAGGTCGATCTGGGATGGATCGCGACCCGCCTTGCGCGCGCCCGCCTCCATGTTGCGCCGTGAATAGCGGACGAACTCCGGCGTGGTGATGCTCGCGGTCAGCAACCCGTCGGTAAGCTCGCCGGCCATTCTCTGCAGCACAGGGCCGGTCGCGGCGAAGTACATGGGGATCGAAACGCGCGGAATCTCAGCGTCGGACTTGAGTGCGGGAGCGTGAGCGGTGAAGGCCTTGCCTTCGTACTTCACTTCGCCGCCGGCGAGCATGGATCGAATAATCTCGAGAGCTTCGCGCATCACCACGGCGGGTCCGACTTCCTTACCCTTCTCGCCTTCCCCGATCTCCTTCATGAAGATTTTGGAAGCGCCCAGGCCGAGGATGAAACGGCCGTCGCCTGCAGCTTCCTGCAACACGCGCGCCTCCATGGCGATCTGCACCGGATGGCGCGTGTAGGGCGAGATGATTCCCCAACCGACCGTTATGCGCCGAGTCTCGCGCGCGATGATTGCTGTGATGGCTGTTGAAGAACGTGCCTCAAAAGAATGCTTGCGCCACCAGGGATAGGCTTCGGCCAGCCAGAAGATGTCGAAGCCGGCCTCGTCGCAGGCCTTGGCCATGCGGATAGTCTGCTCCAGAGGCTCCATGGAGAGCTGCAGAACGCCGATGCGGAATGGAACTGGCATGAAGGCTTCTAGCTCCTAGCTGCTGGCTCTTAGCTCTTAGCCTTGGCCGACGACCGAAGGCCGACGACCGACGGCTTATGGTTCAGTCCACGAATGCTCCAGTCCTTTGATCAACGCCCAGAGCGCGCGATTCAGTGGCGTGGGAACTCCGGTTTTCTCGCCCCACTCGACGATGGCGCCGTTGATGAAATCGACCTCAGTCTGGCGGCCGGCAAGCACGTCCTGCAGCATGCTGGACTTGTGTTTCCCCGGCGCCTTCGCACCCTTCATCACCAGGTCCCAGGGATCGCCATGCAACTCGATGCCCAGCGCCCGCGCCACCGCTTTGCCTTCCTCGATCAGGGCCTTGAACACTTCGCAGGTAGGCTCGAAGAAGGTAGCTGCGCCATGATGCAGGCGCGTCAACGCACCCACAGGGTTGGTGGCGGCGTTGAAGATCAGTTTGTTCCACTGCGCGCCGCGCGCATCGGGCAGAGCGACAGTGTTCATGCCGGCGCGGTTGAGGGTAGCGGCGAGTTCTTCGACCTTCTGCATGGGCGTGCTGCTGGGCTCGAAGGGGCCAATCCAGGTGTCGCCCTGGATGTCGAAGCCGACGTGCCCCGGCTCGACAAGATGACCGGCGGGAAAAGTTGTACCGCGGATCACATAGCGCACCTGCTCGGCGATGATCTCCTCGTTGCCGACTCCGTTCTGAACCGAACAAACAGCGCTGCGGTCATCAAAGATGCGCGCTGCCTGGGCGATGGCCTGCTGCGTGTGGATAGCTTTGGTAGCCACGATGCCGTAATCGCAGCGTGGGATCTCCCCAGGGTCCCTTGCAGCCTGCAGGCGCGCGACGAAATCCGCGGCCCCGGAAACTCGCAGACCGCTGCGATTGATGGCGTGAACATGCTCTTTGTTTATTTCATAGGCATACACGTCCACGTCATCGAGCCGCGCCAGGTGCGCAGCGAAGAGGCTGCCCACAGCGCCACAGCCGATGATGCAGATCTTCATCCTGGTTGGTCGTCGGCCACTAGACTTTGGCAGTGCTCTTGATGCGCTCCAGCGACTCGCTGCCATCGAACACCCGCCAGGTCACGTCGCACAGGTTCTCGCCTTCGGTTTTGCCGACGCGGTAGGTGTCCTGCGTGTACAGGCAGGCCTGGCCTTCCTTGTCCACCACCTGGGGGTGCAGCGAAAAGATCATGTTCTCGCGCAGCACGACGTCGCTTTTCGCGCCTATGGCCGGATGCTCGATCATGGTCAGCCCGATAGAGTGGCCGGAAAGGTGTCCCAGAGCAAAGCCGTGGCGCGCGAAGGTGTCGGCCACGGCGCGGTGCACGGTCGAAGCCAGTTCCCCTTCGCGCATCAGCTTGCGTGCGGCTTCCAGCGCTTCTGGATAAGCCTCCCTCATGGCCGCAGTGCGCTTGCTCAGCTTCCCGCGGATCAGCGGGCGCGAGAACTCTACCCAATAGCCGGCTTCTCCTGTGATCTCGAGCGAGTACAGTAGAAGATCGTCTGGCTGGACCACGCGGTGCGCCGGCACTTTGAAGTGGGCATCGGCTTCGCCACCTGCGCCAGAGAGCACAATGTTCATCATGCGCGGCCCGGCGCCGCGCGCGAAAAAGCGTTCCACGGCTGGCGCCATGATTTCGGCTTCGGTCTTGCCGGGCTGGTAGGCCTCGACCAGAACCCAGAAGCCGTCGAGGATGATGTCCATGCTGTCGCGGATCTCGGCCAACTCTTCTTCGCTTTTGACGGCGCGCGCCATGTCGAAATGGAAGTCGAAGGGAACGAGCTCGACCGCGCCTTCAAGCTCGCGATAGTCGCGCACGGCCATGATGAAATCGAGCCCATACACGGCGAGCCGTTTCCACTTGTGGTCGCGCGCCTGCTCGCGCAGCCAGCGGCCGGGGACCTCGGCCCAAACGTGCTCGCGCACCCAGGGCTTCTTCTTATCGCCAATCCACCGCGCCTCGCGCGGGAACAGCAGCGTGGGCTCCCCCTCGATCGGCAGCAGGACGTAGGCGTAGCGGTGCACGATCTCGAATCCGGAGAGGTAACGCACTGCGCCCTCGAAACCGGCGTACTGGTTGCCGCAGACGACCAGCGCGTCCACATTCTGCTCGGCCATTGCCTGTCGCAGGTTCTTGTAGCGGCGCTGGATTTCGGTTTGGCTTACGTTCATCCTAAATTTCGGCGTACTCGGCGTACTCGGCGGTGAAAACCATTAGTGTGCTCCGCAGAGCTGCGCCGCCGTGAGGGCGTAAATCCCGGTAATGTCCACCAACGTCTTGACCGCGACTTTCTCGCCTTCCTTGTCACGCGGTCCGCTGGACGGGCCGTAGTTTATGGTGGCCACGCCATAGCGCGTGAGCACCGAGGCGTCCGAACACCACAGCACGGTATCGCGCTTCGGTGCGTCGCCCATCACGCGGCGGTGGTTGACTTCGATGGCCTGCACCATCTCGTGCTCGGGGCTGATCGTTGCGCCGGGAACAGAAACGAAGGTTTCGAACTCGAGGCCGTAGTCTGGATAGCGCTTGCGCAAGTCAAGGAACTGCGCTTTGACCGCGCGGCGCGCCTCCGCCATGTCCATGTTGGGCGGCACGCGCAGATCAAGAAAGAGATCGGTGCGATCCGGTGTGCGGCTGACGCGCCAGGGATGTCCGCCCTGAATGCAGCCGAGGTTGGCGAAACCCTTCTTGCCGGCGTAAGCAGCCTTGGCTTCCCATTCCGGCAGCCAGCGCACGACGGCATCCAGAATGTCGCGCATGCGATGAATGGAATTCTGCTCTTCCCGTCCAACACTGAACGCGCTGTGCACGTAGATACCGTGGGTCGAGATGCGTGCCCACAGCGAGCCGTAGTGCTCGAGCACTACGTTCATGTCCGTGGGCTCGCCCAGGATGCACATGTCGGGCAGCACACCGTGGTTCACCAGATAATGCGTGCCGACGCCGTAACCGCGATACTCTTTTCCGCCGTACTCACCCCACTGCGTTTTCTCGATTTCGCCGACGACGGCGGCGATGACCACATCGCCTTCGAGCTTGACTCCCGCGCGCTGCAGCGCCTTTACCGCCTGCGTGTAGCAGACGAGCGCGCCCTTCATGTTGTAGATCCCAAGGCCATAGATCATGCCGTCGCGCACGACCGCGTGCGGTTTGTAACCGATGCCGGTCAGAAACGGCTCGCGCCCGGTGTTCGAAGTATCCATGTGGCCGTTGAACATCAGGTTCTTGCCGTTTCCTGTGCCTTCCCAGCGACCGATCACGTTGGCACGCCCGTCCTCAACTTCCTGCCAAGTCACGTTCAGTCCTATCTGCTCGAACGCGCCGCGCATGTACTCGGAAAATTTCAGTTCTTCGCCGGTGGGACTAGGGATGTTGATTACGTCGCAGCCCATGGCGACGATCTCGTCTTCGCGCACCTGGGCGAGGATGCGAGCGGCCAGCTCCGGCTGCAACCCTGCGGCTTTTTCTCGGGCAATGTGCATGGTTCAGGCGCGTCCTCGGGCGGTAGTGGTGAGCAGGCGGAAGTCGTCAGGAAACGTGCATAGTTTCTCGTTGCCGCTGTCGGTGATGAGGAAGTTGTCCTCCAGGCGCAGGCCGCCTCCGCCCGGCCAGTAAATTCCCGGCTCGATGGCCAGCACCATATTCTTGCGGATGGTTCCCGTGCCCGCCTGATGCGCATAGGGTGGCTCGTGCGCACGTGCACCCACACCGTGACAGACAGGATGCGAAGGCTGGCCGGGATATCCGCCCTCGGCGATCCGCCGCCGGATGAGCCGATCGAGGTCGGGAAGACTGGCGCCGTCGCGCGCGAAGGTCACAGCCTCATTGAAGACCCGCAGCAGCAGGTCGAGGAGCTGGTGATATTCGCGCGTGAGCTCGCCCGGGCACAAATTTTTTGTCAGGTCGTTCCAGTAGCCATCGACGCAGATCCAGATCTCGAACAGCGTGGGCTCGTGTTCCTGGATAGGACGACTTCCTGTCGCAGTAAAAGTGGCGATGCCTTTGCCTGACCAAACCAGCGTGAAAGCGCGCGCCATCTCCACCTTGCCCTTGAAGCCGATGCCGTGGGCGTGTACATAGCCTTCAAACATGGCCGCAACTTCGCTTTCCTTCATCCCTGGCCGCATGTGATCGCGCACGTGTTCCATAGCGAGCGCCGCCAGCTCGTTGGCCAGGCGCATGCGCTCGATCTCTTGCGGGGTCTTGATGGCGCGCGCTTCGTTGAGCAGCGGCATCGCGTCCACGACCTGGCCGGCAACGCTCTTGAAAGCGTCGAAGAATCCTTGGGTGTACGTGGTGGGCTCGCCGACCATGCGGTCGCACGACTGCGTTCCCATGCTCAGCTCGAGGCCGACACGATCGGCCAGGTCGCGGTGTTTGAGAACTTGCACGCAGAGGTCGAGGGAACGGGCAGTAGGAGGCCGGGGATCACGATCGTCATACCCCTTGAACAGGCAGATTTCTTTCGTCCACGATGTGCGCTGGGCATCGCCAACTTGCGGCTCGATCACGCACAGCGTCGGCTCGCCTTCGCGGGGGAAGACCACTGCATCGTAGCCTTTCATGCACCAGTAATTGGTGAGATAGACGATGTTGTCGGGAGCGCGGCAGACCAACGCCGTCAGGTCCTGCTGCTTCATCAGCTCGCGGACGCGGTTGAGCTTTATTGTGTCAATCGGATACGGCATCATCCCACGCG
>DASYTX010000378.1:0-2269 GCA_036001865.1 Terriglobales bacterium | reverse complement strand
TGCGTTCATTCACATGTTCAGCGCGCTGTTTCTTCGGGCCTTCCGCCGCCCGCGCGAAATCACCTGGGTCTCCGGCGTCGTGTTGCTGTTTCTCTCGCTGGCCTTCGGCTTCAGTGGTTATCTACTGCCCTGGAATAAGCTGGCTTACTTCGCCACGAAGGTGGGCACGGACATAGCGGGCGTGGTCCCCTTCATAGGGCCGTTTCTTCTGCGCTTTCTGCGAGGCGGGGATGAGGTTACGGGGGCCACTCTGACGCGGTTCTTCGGCTTCCATGTCGCAATTTTGCCGGCGGTGACGACGGTCGTACTCGGGCTCCACCTCTACCTGGTCCAGACGCACGGTATGAGCGTCCCTCCCGGGCTGCAGGAGGACAAAGTGCCGCGGATGAAGTTCTATCCCAACTTCCTGCTGCGCGATCTTGTCGGATGGCTGGCCGCCGTGACGGTGCTGGCCGCGCTCGCGGCGCTCTTCCCCTGGGAGCTGGGCGAAAAAGCGGATCCTTTCGCTTCTGCGCCCGCCGGCATCAAACCCGAATGGTACTTTGCCTTCATGTTCCAGACCCTGAAGTACATTCCAGGCACCATTCTCGGCCTCGACGGTGAATTGATCGGAATCCTGTTCTTCGGATTTCTCGCATTGCTGCTCGTGAGCGTGCCTTTCGTGACTTCTGAAAGCAAACGCGCAGGACGGCTGGGGCTGCTTCCGTTTGTGGGCGCTGCGGTTCTGATCTATATCCTCGCGCTGACGGCGCTTGCGTATCGCTCCTGAAACGAGTTGACGGCATATGTGGATACTATCGCTCTTATTGCTGATGGCCCCCGGGCAGAGCCAACCGGCGGCGGCGCCGGTTGCGAGCACGTGTGTCCGGTGCCATGACGACCTCGACGGGGAGCTCAAGGAACCGGTGAATCTCTCAAAGGGCGATATTCATTTTCGAAAAGGACTCTCCTGCCACAGTTGTCACGGCGGGGACCCAACAGTGGGAGTCGACAGCGGCGGCCCCGAAGACTCAATGAACCCTGCCAAGGGATACATAGGGCGCCCCGCGCGCCAGCGCATCGCCGAACTTTGCGCTTCCTGCCACAGCAAGCTGGACTACATGCGCCGGTACAACCCTCAGGCTCGAGTCGATCAGTACACCGAGTATCTCACCAGCCATCATGGCAAACGGTATAAGACAGGGGATACGAAGGCAGCCACATGCATCGATTGTCACGGGGCGCACGGGATACACGCGGTCCAGGATCCAAACAGCACAGTCTACCCGACCAACGTCGCCGCTACCTGCGGCCGGTGCCACGCCGACTCCGCCAGGATGGCTTCATACGGGATTCCCACCAATCAGTTGGCGCTCTACTCCAACAGCGTCCACGGCGAAGCGCTGCTCAAAAACCGCGACATTTCCGCGCCGACCTGCAACGACTGCCACGGCAATCATGGCGCCGCTCCACCCGGAGTCGATGCGGTCGCGAACGTCTGTGGCCAGTGTCACGCCAGCCAGTGGGATCTTTTTGGCAAGAGTCCGCACAAGAAAGCATTTGCGGAGGGCCAGCTTCCCGCATGCGTCACTTGCCATAAGCACCACGACATCAAGCGCGCCACGGATGCCATGCTCGGCGTAGAAGAAACGGCAACCTGCGGCACGTGCCATGACGCCGGAAGCGCCGGGTACCGCGCCGCGCAGCAGATGAAATCCGGCATCCTTGCGCTCGCGGCCAAGCTGGATGTGTCGCACCAGGTGCTTGGACACGCGGAACGGGCCGGGATGGAAGTTAGCCGCCCGCTCTTCGATCTGACCGAGGGGCGGGATCGGCTGGTGCGAGCCCGCGTGGAGGTGCACCGGTTTGACCCGGCGGCGCTTCGGCTGGTGCTGGATGAAGGCGAGAAGATCGCGGCCGCGTCGGAACAGCGCGGCTGGGCTGCGCTGGCGGAGTTGACCTACCGGCGCAAAGGGCTCGCCGTCTCGGTCATTATCCTCCTGACCATGATCGGCCTGGTGCTGTTCAAAATCCGTCAGATCGAAAGCTCGAGCTAATCTGCGAAATCTGCGGATTTGTCCGCAGATTACGCAGATTTGCGCAGACGAAAGCAAGACAGAACCGGCGATTGCGCGGATATCGCGGATGTTTGTAGGGCAGGCGCTTCGCCTGCCAGCCTCGGCAACCGAAGCGGTTGCCCTACAGTCAACAGGGAGGCGGCGTCACGCGCGGCCCATATACGCGCCCGTGCGGGTGTCGATTTTGATCGTTTCGCCTTCCTTGATGAAAA
>DASYTX010000377.1:0-6183 GCA_036001865.1 Terriglobales bacterium | reverse complement strand
ATTCCCATTGCTGTCCTGCACCAGCACGCCGTCAGTTGCCCATTGGTTGTTCGGGTCGTAGTTGGTCTTCACAACGGCTCCGTTGGGAGCAATCGCCTGAATGAGTGTGGCATCGCTGTTGTTGACCTGCAGCATCCAGCCCGAGCCGTCATCGGCGTATAGGTTACCTAAGGCCGAGCAGCCTCCAGTGGCAAACCCGGTTTTGGCAGGGTCGGGACGAAAATGGTGCTTGGTCCCATCTGGTTCCTGAAGGATGTAATTAGTGTAAGTCACGTACGAAAAGCCAGGGTCACACTCTTGGACGATCCAGTCCCACCTGACCCTATAAGCCGTAGGAGCTGCCATCCGCCACTGCATGTTATTGCCGAATTCCGGCGTCGCATAGTATCTGCACGTATAGCGTCCGCATGCCTCCCGCAGGTACCAACCTTTGTTGTCATAGACGTACTTGAAGCTGGTATCGAGCCCTCTGCCCTCGGCGGACCAAAGGGGACTCTCGATGTGCAGGTTGCCGTTGTTGAGCTGAACGGAATCGAACTCCGAGCCGCCGAACACGGCGTTTAGCGGCAGACCGATGTTGTTCTGGTTTGTGATCTGTTGGCCCTTGGCGGCAAGGGACGCGAACAGGGCCAAATTGAGGACGGCAACGGCCATGCGAGTGTTCATAAGATTTACTCCGGCAGCGCAAACTCGGTGTCGGACAGCCCCACGTTGAAAGTCACGGATTTCAGCCACAAATCGGATTCCAGCTTTCCGTCGTAGTAGGTGGTCTGGCGGAAGGGCACCAATATCCCCTGCACGTCCCGGTAATCAGAGAAATAGGTTTCTACCTTGGTCTTGAAACTGGGATTGTTTTCCGAGTAGTTAGTGTGCTCAATCTTCAGGGCCATGCCCGTAACTTTGTCGACGTAGACTGAGTTGCGAGTGATCTCGCGAAAGCTCCCGAAATCGGCCGCGTCGCTGCTCACCGCGCTGAAGCTTAGTTTCTCAGCATTGACGCTGGGTACTACACCCGCAGTGACACTGATGGCAAACGCTCCACCATATTCAACGTTAACCGAAGGATCGTCGGACTCCGCCAGAATGGAAAAAGCAGGTATGTGGGTCACTCGTTCGGCCAACGTGTTGTTGAGGATGAGCTTCCGCCTGCTCCCATCTGGCGACTGGACGACGGCGCGGCCGCTGTTCAGCACGCGTACGGTGCTTCCAGGCGCACCCTGAAGCTCGACGCGTACCTGACGGGTCCCTTTAGTCCTGAGCGTAACCGGTATTGAAACAGGCTGCGGCCCATTCAGAACGAGAGTTCCCTCCCCTACTGAATCCTGGTAGGTGATCCGTCCCTGAACCCGATCCATGGCCGCCAAAGCTTGCTGCGCAATCGCGAGGGCTTGCGGGTCCTTGATGGCTTGGGGCTTCTGACCGAACGCAGCCTGAGAAATAACCAGGAACAGGGTCGTAAAGACAGAGAAAAACCTGCGGCCCATGGGGAACCTCCCGCAGACTGGAGTTGGGCCCGTTGTTGCGGCAGGCAGAGTAGCTGGTTTTGCGGCGCTGTCAACAGGAAAAGTGTCCTTGTTCTGAATTCAGAACAAGCTACTTTCACAGCCCGAAGACCTGATTGCGCCCCGTCTACCGCCGCCAGCCTTCCCTCCCTGCTTCTTCGCTTCTTGCTGCCTGTAACCTGCTTCCTGAGTCCGGCCTCTTGCTTCCTGCCTCCTGCTCCCGCGTGTTACCTTTTTGAGTTTCCCTGCACCCGAGCCGACCCGGATGATCCGCCCCTACAAAGGAGTCATGCCCCGCGTCCCGTCCACCGCTTACGTGGACGAATCCGCCCAGGTCATCGGCGATGTCACCCTTGGCGAGCACGCCAGCATCTGGATGAACGCCGTCTTGCGCGGCGACGTTAACTCCATCGAGGTCGGCGCCCACTCCAATATCCAGGACAACTGTGTCCTGCACGGCATGCTCGGCCAGTACAAGGTAGTGGTGGGCGAGTGGGTCACGGTCGGCCATTCCGTCACCCTGCATGGCTGCGTCATCGAGGACAAGTGCCTGATCGGCATGGGTTCCATCATCCTGAATGGCGCCCGCATCGGGACCGGCTCTATTATTGCCGCCGGCAGCGTCATCCCTGAAGGCACTCTGGTAGCGCCGAATTCGCTTTGGATGGGCGTGCCGGCAAAGTTTCGCAAATCCTTGGGCGAAGCCGACCTGGAGCTGATCATGCGCTACGCACGCAACTATCTGACCTACAAGGACACCTATCTGCGCGAACTCGCCGTTCGCGCCGGCCGCTGATTGCATGGCCAAGCACTCCCAATCGCCGCCGTCCGAAGCTGCCCGACGACCTACGACCGGCGACCGACGAGGCGTCATCAAAGCCGTTCGCGGCACCCGCGACCTGCTCCCGCCCGACACCGCTCTGTGGAACTTCGTCGAGGCCGCTGCCCGCGACGTCTTTCGCGTTTACCACTACCACGAGATCCGCACGCCCGTCATCGAAGACCTCGCCCTCTTCCAGCGCTCGGTAGGCGAAGAAACCGACATCGTCGGCAAGGAAATGTTCGCCTGGCAGGACCGCGGCCGCGGCGAAAGTGAAAAAGGTCAATGGCTGGCTCTACGCCCGGAGAACACCGCTGGCGTCGTGCGTGCCTACATCGAGCACAAGCTGTGGGAGCGTCCCGGGCTGCAGAAGCTCTACTATATGGGCCCGCAGTTCCGCCGCGAGCGCCCGCAGAAGGGACGCTACCGCCAGTTCTACCAGATCGGTGCCGAGGCCATTGGCCCGCCCTCGGCCGGCAGCGAATCGCCCGCCGTCGACGCCGAAGTCATCGAGATGCTGGTGACGTTGCTCGAGCGCCTGGGCATCCAGGGCTGGATACTCGAGCTGAACTCCATCGGCTGCGTCCACGACCGGCCGCGCTACCATGAGGCCCTGCGCAAGGCGCTGAAGCCCGTGGCGGCAAAGATGTGCGCCGACTGCCAGCGTCGCGCCGTCACCAACCCCCTACGCGTCTTCGACTGCAAGGTGGAAGCCGACCAGCCCATCATCGCGAAGCTGCCCCGCATCACCGACTACCTCGACGAAGGTTGCCGCACGCATTTTTCCCAGGTGCAGGACCTCCTCCGCGCCCTCGACATCCCCTTCACCCTCAAACCTACGTTGGTTCGAGGCATCGACTATTACGATCGGACGGCTTGGGAATTTACGCATGGGGCGTTGGGGGCGCAGAACGCGATCGTTGGCGGCGGCAGGTACGACGGGCTGTCGGAGGCGCTGGGCGGGCCTGCGGCACCGGGGATCGGTTTTGCCATCGGCGAAGACCGGCTAGTGCTGGCGCTAGAGGAAACGGCGGGCGCCATCGTCAAGCCCGCCGACGCCTACATCGCGCCGCTGGGTGCAGGCATGAACCGCGAAGCCGCCCTGTTGGCGCGTGAGCTACGTCGCCACGACCTGGTGATCGAGATGGGCGACGAGAGCTTCCGGCTGAAGAAGTCGCTGGAGACGGCCAGCAAGCTCGGCGCACGCTTTGCCATTATCGTGGGCGAGAACGAAGTGCGCTCCGGCGAGTACGCGCTGAAGAGCCTGGCCACGGGCGAGCAGGTGACGGTACCACGCGCGGAGCTGCCCAGGCGCCTGCAGGCAAAGTGAGAAGCCTGCGCGGCACATGACAACCGCGTCGCGACAATCTCCCTTCCGCCTGATACGATTCTGCCGATGACGATGCCAAGAACTGTCGCGCTGGTGATCGTGGTGCTGTCGCTAGGGGCGGTCTTGTCGTCCGAGGACGAGCGAAAGCCCAAGAAGGTGCGCGAGCTGGAGAAGCTGCTGATCGCGCAGGAGCAGGCGCTGACCGCGGCGGAGAAGCGCAAGGACTGGCCGGCGATTGAGAAGATGCTCGCCGACGACTTCCTGGAAATCGGTGGCGACGGCAACCTTTACACCAAGCAGAATGTGGCCGAATTCTTCCCCGACATCAACCTCATCGATTACAAGCTGAGCGAATGGCAGTTCCGCCGTCTGGGTCCGGCGACGGCGCTGGTCGCCTACCGCGCCGATGTTAACTTCACTTTTCGCGGACAGGGCGGGCCGTCGCAGTTCCGCGTCTCGACGGTGTGGGTGCAGCAGCCCACGGGGCAGTGGCTGGTGAAATTCCACCAGGCCACGCCCATCCTGCCGGCACCCGCACAATCGACGCCATCACCACCACAACCGAAATCGGAGTAAAAGAAGGACGTGCCACTGGACTTTCTCGGCGACCTCAGGCGCACGCACACTTGCGGGCAATTGCGCGCCGCCGATGCCGGGCAGCGCGCCGTGCTCATGGGCTGGGTGAACCGCCGCCGCGACCTCGGCAACCTGATCTTCATCGACATCCGCGACCGCACCGGCATCACCCAACTGGTCTTCAACAAGGAGGTCAACCCAGCGCTGCACGAGAAGGCCGCAGACCTGCGGTCGGAGTACGTCATCGCGGTCATCGGACAGGTGAAACAGCGCGACCCCGCGACGGTTAACAAGAACATTGCGACGGGTGAGGTAGAGCTGGTAGCCGAAGAGCTGCGCATCCTGAACGAATCGCGCACCCCGCCCTTCCTGCCCGGCGAACCGGTGCTGCCCAACGAGGAAGTGCGCCTCACCTATCGCTACCTCGACCTGCGCCGCCCGGAGATGCAGGCCAACATCGAGCTGCGGCACAAGGTGGCGCTGGCGGTCCGCAACTATCTTGCGGGGCAGGGCTTCTTCGAGATCGAAACACCGTTCATGACGCGCTCCACTCCCGAGGGCGCGCGCGACTACCTCGTCCCCAGCCGGGTGCATCCGGGGTGCTTCTACGCGCTGCCGCAATCGCCGCAACTGTTCAAGCAGATCCTGATGATCGCGGGCTTCGACAAGTACTTCCAGATCGTGCGCTGCTTCCGCGATGAGGACCTGCGCGCCGACCGCCAGCCGGAATTCACCCAGATCGACCTGGAGATGACTTTCCCTCAGCAGGACCGCGTCTTCGAAGTGGTCGAGGGCTTCCTTGCGGCGGCCTTCCGCGCCGCGGGCGTGGAGCTGAAGACGCCCTTCCCGCGCATGACCTACGACCAGGCCATCCAGCACTACGGCTCGGACAAGCCCGACCTGCGCCTGCCGGCAATGATCGACGTGCGCGCGGCCTTTGTGCCGGAAGACTTGCAGAAGCTGAACGTCAATCCCAGGCTGCCGGTGATGGCCATCCGCATCCCGCGCGTGGGCGAGCTATCGCGCAAGGAGCGCGACGAGATCAAGACCCTGCTTGGCGACAGGCACAGCGCCAAGATTTTCGAAGACTTCAAACGGCTGGAGAAGTCGTTTCCGGATTCGGCAGCGAAGATCAGCAACCACGCCGGCGCCGCGGCCGACGATCTGGTGGTGCTGGTCGCCGGGGATATGAAGCTGGCGGAGCATCCGGCCGAGCGCGGCATCCAGCCCGAGGTCAAGCAGCACGGGGTGGCCGTGTACACCGCGGCGGGCGCGCTGCGGTTGGCACTGGCGCAAAAGTATGCGGAGAAGCACGGCGCCTTCGTCGGGCGCAACTTCCGCTTCCTCTGGGTGACCGATTTCCCCATGTTCGAGTGGGACGAGCAGGAGCGGCGCTGGGCGGCGGCGCATCATCCCTTCACCTCGCCGCAAGAGCGCGACCTCGCGCTGCTCGATGAAGACCCGAGTTCACCGCTGCTGGGCGATATCCGCGCCCTGGCCTACGACATCGTGCTCAACGGCACCGAGCTGGGCTCAGGGTCGATCCGTATCCACCGTCAGGACGTGCAGAAGAAAATCTTCCGCGCCCTGGGCATGTCGGAAGAGGAAGCGCGCTCGCGCTTCGGCTTCTTCCTGGATGCGCTCGAATACGGCACGCCGCCGCACGGCGGGATCGCGCTGGGCCTGGACCGCATTGTGATGATCCTAGCCGGCGCCGACAGCCTGCGCGAGGTCATCCCCTTCCCCAAGACCGCCAAGGCCGTGGACCTGATGGTGGACGCCCCCACGCCGGTGAGCGAGGAGCAATTGAGGGAGTTGGGGATTGAGGTGAAAAAAGGATTGTGATCAGTGAGTCAGTGCTCGTTTGGGCATCTCCCCGAAGTGCAGCGCACGACAACCGTGATTGATGGTCCTGTGCTCCGGCAATGCGAGAATGAAGGCCGCATTCCATGCGC
>DASYTX010000376.1:0-12888 GCA_036001865.1 Terriglobales bacterium | reverse complement strand
GCCACGGAGTCGGGGGAGGAGCCGTCGTAGCCGGCCTGGATGAGCGACCAGGCCTTGGCTTCTTCGCGGGCCTTGCACTCGATGAAGTCGACGATGTCGGGATGGTCGATGTTGAGGATGACCATCTTGGCGGCGCGGCGGGTCTTGCCGCCGGATTTGATGACGCCGGCAAAGGCGTCGAAGCCTTTCATAAAGGAGAGCGGGCCGGAAGCGGTGCCGCCGCCCGAGAGGCTTTCGTTGGAGCTGCGCAGGGGGGAGAGGTTGCTGCCGGTGCCCGATCCCCACTTGAAGAGCATGCCTTCGGTCTTGGCCAGGGTGAGGATGGAATCGAGCGAATCGCGCACCGAGTTGATGAAGCAGGCCGAACACTGCGGGTTCTTGTAACCGGTGGCGGAGAATTCGACGCGCTGCGCCTGTGGGTTCCAGTGCCAGTTTTGCCCATCGGAGTGGGGCTCGATGCGGTCGCAGCCGACGTTGAACCAGACGGGTGAGTTGAAGCTGGCGTACTGGTGCAGGAGCAGATAGGCGAGTTCGTCATGGAAGGTAGCGGCGTCTTCGGGGGAGCGGAAGTATCCGCCGGCGAGGCCCCAGTCGCGGATGGTCTCGGCGACGCGGCTGACGAGCTGGCGTGCGCCGGTCTCGCGCTCGGGAGTGCCCATGCGGCCGTGGAGGTACTTGCTGGCCACAATGTTGGTCGCCGTCATGGACCAGTCCTTGGGGACCTCGACGTCCTTCTGCTCGAAGATGACGTTGCCCTGGGAATCGGTGATCTGGGCGAGGCGGCGTTCCCACTCGATTTCGTCGTACGGCGAGACGCCGGCAGTGGTGAACAGGCGGCGGAAGGCGAGGCCGGGCGCCTTGCGAGTGGGGCGGGCGGCGAGGGAGTCGGCACTGCTCGTGGTCTTCTTTTCGGTGACGTCAGCCATTTCTTGCTCCAGTAATCAGTAGTCCAGGGTCGGGAGCCTGGATTTCAGCAAAATCAGCGGCAACGCGTGTCGAATCTGAAACGCCGGGGGTGTCCGTAAGCAACCAGTCGCGCAGGTCGGCCCAGACGGCGTCCCGCTTCGTGAGGTCCGGTATCACGGCATAACGCACAAAAACTCGCCCGGATTGGAGGCGCTCCCGAAGCGAGGTGGTGAACAGGCCGGCGATGGCACCCGCGAGGTCGGCGGCCGGCCAGACGCCGAACATGGCCAGCCTGCGCTTGCTGCCGAACTGCGGACTCCCGTCTTCGGCGACTATTTCTTCGGCGAGCGCGAAGACCCCGGGATGGCGGGGCGCGAGGAGCAAATCAAAACTGGATTGACAGCGCGACCAGCGGGACCAGATCACGCGGGCGAGAGGCGCAACCGAACTCTCGGCGGGAACCGGAACCTGGCAGGCTTTTGTATCCATCTCCCCTCCGGGACACTGGTAAACGCGGGACGTCCGGCTGCACTTCGGGGGAAGAAGCACCAGCCTGGATGGAGCCTCGTTGTTCCAACCTCATCGCGGTTGCTGAGCAGGCCCCGGGCCCGTGCGACCAGTCACCGCAGACCGTCGGGGCAAACGGCAATCACCTCACAGCGCCGCCCGACGATTCGCGAGAATACTCCTCTATTTTGGGCCTGTCAAGACCTTACCCCTAGATATTGTACTTTATTATCCTTCCAGAGGGTTCTCCCGGGCTTGCTGCCAGGGGCGGGAGGTCGGCGGAGGGCTCGAGTTCAACATAGATGTCTTCGAAGACGTGGCGGGGAGCGATGCGACAGGAGCCGTCGGAGCCTTGCACGAGATAATCGCCTTCGTGACCGTGGTGCACGCGGCCGAGCGAATCGGTGACCGCAAATTGGGCGCAGAGTCGCGTGGCTTTGACGAGAAAACGAGTGCGGTAAATCTTCCAGTCTGTCACAGCTCTTCTCCTGGGTCGTGATCGTGGCTGGAATTTATACTCCGGCTGGAACGCGTGCGTGGAATGTAGATTCGTCGAGTGGCAGGGTCAATTACAAAATCGTGGTGCAGGGCTGTGCAGAGTGTGGAAAGGGTGCAAAAGTGCGTTTTGATCTCACCTGCGGACAGAAAAATCTGAATCAATGAAAAACCCCGCCCTGAGGCGGGGTTGGATGTTTCGGAGCAGCTGTTCTTAACGTCCGAGCTTGCGGCGGATGGCACCCGCGGCAGCAATCAAGCCGGAGCCGAACAAGGCGAGTGAGCCCGGCTCTGGAACGTTGGTCAGGCTCGCCGAGTAGCTGGTGTTGAAGCTTTGACCGTAGCCCAAGTTCAAGAGATCGGCGACGCTCTGAGGACCGCCGGAAAGAGCGGTGAATTGGAAACTCAAGATGCCCGTGCCGCCAGCGGCGAAGGCGCTCAGTGCCGGACTGAAGGTACAGCCGGTGCAGGTATAGGTGGCATTGCTCAGGAAAATATTCAGCACGAAGCCGCCGGGGCCGGTGCTGCTCAGAGTGATGAAGTTAATACTAGCCGTCAACTGGCCGGAGCCCGAGGGGCTGCCGATGGTGAATCCCGTCAGCGGGTTGGGGATGAAGGTGCCGGAACTCGTGTAGTCGAAGGCGACTGCCGAAATGGCGGCGCCCTCGGCCGAGTCGGCGTAGGCCGAGTTGTTGTTGAGTTGGACGTCGCCGACTACGGTCCCGGGAATGCTGATGTTAACCTGCGAACCGGGTGTAACGCCGGTGACCACGAGTTTGGTCGAGGCGGTAGCGCCGGCGTAGTCAATGGTATAGGTGTTCGCCGATGCGAGGCTGCAAAACGCCATCGCTACCAAGGCACCAATTATCAGCAATCTCGATTTCATGTTCGACCCTCCGGATGCCCAACTCGCACAGCTGTTCTTGCTGCTCCCCACAGTCAAAGCACTTGCATTACCAAAGTACCTGCTCCCAAGTCATTGCCTCTCAATAGATTGCGATGTAAACTGCATGCACAGTCCGACCAAACCGCAACCAACTGCACAATTGCGCAAAAGTGCTGCAATGAGCTTTGTTTTGGTTGGCCACTGGGGGAAGAAAAAACCGGAGCAAAAGCGCAAAAGTTTTCCTCGGCGGAATCGGCACTTTGGCGGAACGAAATTTATTTTCAATAAGTTAGAAGTCATGGCGCCTATGAGCTTGGGCAGCAAACTTGCACTATTGTCTCGGTTACTTATCAGCCGATTTCCTACAATACCCAGGGTTGGCTCAGGGTTGGGGTGTGAAACACGCCGATGGCTTCTAAACTAAACGGTTCCAGACGCACGATTGCGGTGGATGTTGACGGGGTGATTGCTAACTACGACGGTTACAAAGGCCCGGGGGTGATTGGATCGCCCCGGGCGGATGTGGTGGAAGCGCTTCGGGCGCTGAAGGCGGAGGGTTGGAAGATCGTCATCCACACCACGCGCGGGCAAGAGGAAATCGCCGAGTACCTGTCCCGAAACGACATCCCGCACGACGAGATCAACAACAACTCAGACTACACTACAGGTGGGCCCAAGCCGGTGGCCGACGTGTACTGGGACGATCGCGCAGTAGCCTATTCGGGGGATGCGCGCGAAGATCTGAAAATTATCCGGCAATTTCGGACATGGAGCGGAAGGGAATGACGGCGCGAGCATCGGCCCCGCGGGCGGCCGGACAACCGGTCAACGGACAGGCAAGATATCGGGGAGTACCGCCCCACGGCGGCCGGCTAGTTAACCGCGTGCTGGAAGGCACAGCGAGGGAACGTTACGAGCGCCGGGCGGCCAGTTTGCCGAAGATCGGGCTCAACCAGCGGCAGCGTTCCGACGTTGAGTTGATCGGCATTGGAGCCTTTTCACCGTTGGAAGGGTTCATGGGCCAGGCGGACTACCGCAACGTGCTGCAGCACGAGAGGTTGGCGAGCGGACTGCCGTGGACGATCCCGGTGACGCTGGCGCTGACGCAGGAGCAGGCCAAGCAGGTGCGCCATGCGTCCGAGGTAGCGTTGACGGACGCTGAGGGAGAGACGGTGGCGGTCCTGCACGTGAATGAGGTTTTCCGCTACGACCGCGAGCAGGAAGCCAAAGCGGTGCTGCTGACCACGAGCGATGCGCACCCGGGGGTGCGTTATCTGGAGAGTGTCGGCGAGTACTGCGTAGCCGGGCCGATCAGCGTGCTACGACGCCTGGACCATGGGGTATTCTCCGATTACCTGCTCGACCCGGTGGAGACACGCTACCTGTTCGAGCACCGGCAGTGGTCGCGCATCGTGGCCTTCCAGACGCGCAACCCGGTGCATCGCGCACACGAGTACATCCTCAAGTGCGCCCTGGAGACAGTAGATGGACTGCTGCTGCATCCGCTGGTGGGGGCCACTCGGGAAGAAGACATCCCGGCGGAGGTACGCTTGCGGTGTTATCTGGCGCTGATCGGGCGGGCACTGCCGGCGCAGCGTTGCGTGATGAGCGTGTACCCGGCGGCCATGCGCTACGCCGGGCCGCGCGAAGCCATCTTCCATGGGATTGCGCGTAAGAACTACGGGTGCACGCACTTCGTGGTGGGCCGCGACCATGCCGGGGTGGGGAACTTCTACGGACCTTACGACGCGCAGAAAAAGTTTACGCAATTCGATCCTGCGGCCTTGGGGATCACCCCCATTTGCTTCGATGCCACGTTCCACTGCAAGAAGTGCGGGGGAGTGGCCTCAGAAAAGACCTGCCCACACAGCATGGACGACCGGTTAATTCTGAGCGGGACGAAGGTGCGGGAACTGCTGAGCAGCGGCCAGGACTTGCCGGTTGAATTCACGCGGCCGGAGATCGCCGACCTGCTGCGCGAGGCATATCAGAACGGTGTAAAGAACTGATTAGGGGACAGGGTGCCGATGGTGACGGGAAAGAAGAACAAGGGGTTCACGCTGTGGTTTACGGGCCTGCCGTGTTCGGGAAAGTCGACGCTGGCCGAACTGGTGGCACAGGAACTGGCGCGGCGCGGGCGCGGGGTGGAGATCCTGGACGGGGACGTGGTGCGCACCCACCTGACCAAGGGCCTGGGCTTTAGCAAGGAAGATCGCGACGAAAACATCCGCCGCATCGGGTTTGTGTGCAAGCTGTTGAGCCGGCATGGGGCGGTGGCGATTGCGGCGGCGATTTCGCCCTATCGCAAGGTGCGCGACGAGGTGCGCAGCACGATCGAGAACTTTATCGAGGTCTACGTCAACACGCCGCTCGAGGTGTGCATCGAGCGGGACGTGAAAGGCATGTACCGCAAGGCGCTGGCCGGCGAGATGAAGAACTTCACCGGTGTTGACGATCCTTACGAGGCGCCACTGAACCCGGAAGTGTTGATCGAGACGCACAAGGAGCCGCCCGCGGAATCGGCCGCTCGCATCCTCGCCAAACTGGAAGAAATGGGCCTGGTGGAACCGGCCAACGATGCGCCGTGGACGGCGGCGGAAGCGGACGAAATTCACGCGCGGCTGGTGCGGCTGGGCTACATCGAACCGGGAAGCTAGTAGTGCCCCCGGTGGACGGTATCTTCATCGGCCTGCTGCTCGGCCTGGTCCTGGGGATGACCGGCATAGGGAGCGGGTCGGTCCTGACGCCGCTGCTGATCCTACACGCGGGGATGGCGCCGGAACGTGCAGTGGGGACGGCGTTGCTCGTTTCCTTCATCACCAAGTCCTACGGCAGCTGGAATTTCTGGCGGCGGGGGATGGTGCACCTGGGGATTTTGCGCGAACTGTGCCTGGGGTGCGTGCCGGGGGTAGTAGCCGGTGCAGTGTTGATTCGCTACCTGGGCACGCAGCGGCCGGAAGTGCTGCACCACCTGCTGTTGCGCGCCATCGGAGCGGCCCTGATGCTGGTGGCGGCGACCATGCTGTGGCGGCTGTTGTCAGGCGGCCTGCACCAGCCCAGCGGAAGGCTGTTCGAGCTTATCAGCCGGCACCGCAAGGCGATCGTGGTGGTTTGCGGATTCGGCATTGGCGCCGTGTTCGCGGTGACCTCGGTGGGCAGCGGCGCGGCTGTAATCCCGCTGATCGTGATTTGCTATGGCTCGCTGCCACCGGGCCGGCTGGTAGGAACCAGCATCGTGGTGGGCACCATCTTGGCGGCGATCGCGGGCCTGGCGCACGCCGGCCTGGGTACGGTGGACTGGAAGATGACCGGGGGGCTGCTGCTGGGCTCGGTGCCAGCAATGTGGCTTTCCGGCCACATCCACGCACGCCTGCCGCGGCATGTCCCCGAAGGTTTGATCGCCCTGGCGCTGATGGCCATGGGGATCCACATTTTCTTCAAGTAAGCGAGCTCGGAGATGTCGGCACCCAGCATGGCTGCAGAGGCGAGAACGGCCGCAAGGACGCGGCTCAGCGTGGTGGTGCCTGCATACAACAACAGCGGGCAACTGCATGAGTGTCTTAAGGCGCTGCGTGCATCGCGCTATCAGAACTACGAAATCATCGTGGTGGACGACTGCTCGAGCGAGGACTTGCGGCGGGTAGCGTCGCAATATGACGCCCGCTTCCTGCGAACCTCGGCCAACATGGGACCGGCGGGCGCGCGAAACCTGGGGGCAAAGGCAGCCGAGGGCGAGATCCTGGTGTTTGTGGATTCCGACGTGACGGTTGGCCCAGATGTTCTGGCGAGGGTCGCAGACGATCTGGCGCAGAATCCGGAGCTCGCGGCCGTGTTCGGCTCTTATGATGAAGAGCCCGCCAGCGCCGACTTCATTTCCCAGCACAAGAATCTGATGCACCATTACATCCACCAGATTTCGAGCGAGGAAGCAGTATCGTTCTGGGCGGGATGCGGGGCAGTCCGGAAGTCGGTGTTCCTGGAGTTTGGCGGGTTCAACGCAGGGATGTTCCCCAAGCCCTCGATTGAGGACATCGAGCTTGGCTACCGGATGACCCTGGCCGGTAAGAAAATCCTGCTGGATAAGCAGATTCAGGGTAAGCACCTGAAGCGGTGGACGCTAGCCAGCCTGTTGCGGGCTGACATCTTCTGCCGGGCGGTGCCGTGGGCGCGGCTGATTTTGGAGACACGCCGGCTGCCGCGCGACCTGAACCTTACGTACGCGGCGAGGCTGAGCGCAGTGCTGGTGGGGCTGCTGCTGGTAGCCCTGATCTTGTTGCCGATCAGCCTGGTCGGGGCGAGCGGGGCGCTGAATCCTTTGTATGTTGCGGCGGCTATGGCCGGGATCGTGGGACCGTTGCTGTGGTTGAATCGTCATATGTATCTCTGGTTTGCGCAGCGGCGGGGATACTGGTTCACGTGCGGGGTGGCACTTCTGCATTGGCTCTATTACCTCTATAGCGGCATCGCATTCGCGTATTGCATGTTGGCGCATCGCCGGGGGCGGCCGGCAGGCTCGCAGGCGGCGGTGGCGGCTGTGGAGTCACAGGACTAAATGAAGTGCGTATCGGGGTGGACGCCACCTGCTGGTCGAATCGCCGCGGCTACGGTCGCTTTGCCCGCGCTTTGCTGAGTGCTGTCCTGGAACTGGACCGGTCGAACCAGTACGTCTTCTTCGCCGACGACGACTCGCCAGAGTTCCCTTTCCCTGCATGCGTTGAGCTGGTGCGGGTACGCACAGGGGTGCCGACGGTGAAAGCCGCGGCCGCCGAGGGACATCGGGGGGTCAAAGACCTGTGGACGATCAGCCGCGTCATCAGCGGGGCGAATCTCGACCTGGTGTTCTTCCCGTCGATCTACAGTTACGTTCCGCTGACCAGCAGCGTGCCCAAGCTGGTGACTATCCATGACGTCATCCCCGAGCTCTACCCGGAGCTGGTCTTCCCTACCCTGCAGTCGCGGCTGTTCTGGTGGGCCAAGGTCAAGCTAGGTTGCGCGCAGGCGCGGCTGATCCTGACGGTCTCGGAATACTCGCGGCGCTGCCTGGCCGAACACCTGGGGATCGCCCCGGAACGGCTGCGCGTGGTGCAGGAAGCCAGCGCCCCCGCCTTCCAGCCCATCAACGGTGCAGGCCCGCGGGCAGCGTTGGGCCGCCTGGGTGTGCGGGAGGGCGCACGCTTGCTGGCGTACGTCGGGGGATTCAGCCCGCACAAGAATCTGGGATTGGTGGTGGATGTACTGCGCGAGTTGCGGGCAGACAGTGGATTTGCGGACCTCCAACTGGTGCTGGTAGGGGACTACACTGGGGACGTATTCTTTTCCAACTATCTGGAGATCCGCAATCAGGTGCGCGAGTTGGGGCTAGAGCAGCACGTGGTGTTCAGCGGCTACCTGGGAGACGAGGACATGGTGCAAGTGCTGAACGCTGCGGAAGTGCTGCTGCTGCCGTCGTTCTGCGAAGGCGTGGGCCTGCCGGCGCTGGAAGCAGCGGCATGCGGCACGCCAGTGGTGGTAACGCGGCGCAGTCCGCTGCCAGAGCTGCTGGGTGCGGGCGCCATCGCGCTGGAGCCCGAGGACCGCGTCGGCTGGCGGGAAGCAGTGCGGCGTATCCTGCAAGATCCCCAACTGGCGAAAAGCATGCGCGCGGCGGGGCTGGAGGCGGTCTCGCGGCTTTCCTGGAGAGCCTCGGCGCGGCAGTTGCTCGCCATCTTCGAGGAGGTGGCCGGTGGACGCAGTGCGACCGCTTAGGTTCTGCCACCTCTCGATCTTTTATCCGCCTTATAGCTTCGGCGGCGATGCCATGTACCTGTACCGGCTGGTGAATGCGCTGGCCGGGCGGGGGCACGAGGTGGACGTCATCCACTGTGCTGACTCTTACCATGCACTGGAAAAGCGGACGCCGACCGCGTCGTTCCCCAATCATCCCAATGTGACGGTGCACACATTGCGCAGCCGGTGGGGCGCGCTGGGACCATTGTGGTCGCAACAAACCGGCAGCACCTGGCCGCGGGCGAAAGCCATCCGGGCGCTGCTAAGCGCCAAACGCTTCGACGTGATCCACTACCACAACGTGTCGCTTTTTGGGCCCAAAGTGCTGACCATCGAGCCTGGCTACCGCGAGTACATCAAGCTGTATACCACGCACGAGCACTGGCTGATCTGTCCCATGCACGTGCTATGGAAGAACAACCAGCGGCTGTGCGAGAAGCCGCAGTGCATACGCTGCTCGCTGAAATTCCAGCGGCCGCCGCAGTGGTGGCGGTACACGCGGCTGCTGGAGCGCTGCACGGCGGCAGTGGACGCTTTCATCTCCCCTAGCCAGTTCACCGCAGCCATGCACGCGGAACGCGGGTTTCTGCGGGAGATCACGCCCGTGCCGTATTTCGTCCCGCAGATGGAGGAGACGACACCGGCGGCGGATTCGCCGCATCCCCGACCCTATTTCCTTTTCGTGGGCCGGTTGGAGAAGATCAAGGGTGTACAGGAAATCCTGCCCGTCTTCCGCGAGTACCGCCATGCCGACCTGCTGATCGCGGGCACGGGGACGTATCAGGCCGAACTGCGCGCGCAGGCCCAAGGCATGAGCAACGTGCTGTTCCTGGGAGCGCTGCCCCAGGACCGGCTTTGCTCTCTCTACCGCCATGCCATCGCCGTCCTGGTGCCCTCGATCTGTTATGAGGTGTTTGGAATCATCTGCATTGAAGCTTTCCTGCAGAAGACGCCGGTGATCGTGCATGATCTGGGAGGACTGCGCGAGGTGGTGGAAGAAAGCGGAGGCGGGTTTAGCTATCGCACTCCGGCGGAACTAGTCGAGGCCATGGAACGGCTGCGCACGGATCCGGCGCTGCGCCGCGAAAAAGGCCAGCTTGGTTACCGTACCTGGGGGGAGCGCTGGAGTGAGGAGGCACACGTCGGCGCCTATTTCCAAGTGCTGGAAGATACGGCGCGGCGGAAATTCGGCAACATCCCGTGGAACAGTGCCCGAGGAAGCGCCGCAAGCATGGGAGCAGGACCAAAACCGGATTGCGCGGCGCCTTCCATAGAGTGTCTTGGGAGATAACCCGCATAAGCGACTGGAAAGAATGCGAGTACAATACAACATGGTCGAGACCGCCGAGCCCGGAGAAGTTGTGGGCGAACAGCACAAGGTGCCCCCGATCCTGCTGCCATTTGTCCCTATGCATAAGCGGGCGCTGGGAGTGGCGTGCGGGGTGGTGGCCGGCGGCGGGATCTGGTTGGCTACGGCAATCCTGCTGCTGAAAGGTGGCAGCGAGGTGGGGCCGAGGCTGGGCCTGTTGAATCAGTACCTGGTCGGTTACAACGTGACCTGGCCGGGGGCATTCATCGGGCTGGCATGGGGGTTCACGCTGGGGTTCGCCTTTGGATGGATGTTTGCGGCCCTGCGCAACCTGACCTTTCGGCTGTGGCTATATGTGATTCGGTCGCGGGCCGAGCGAGAGGAGTACGGCGACCTGTTGGATCGCTTGTAGAGAAAAATCCATGCAAACTCACCCCCAAATGCAGGAAGAGGAACTGCTGGAACAGGCAGTCGCGCAGCTGAATGCCAAGCTGCTGGGCCTGATCCTGGGATTGATGCTGGGGATCGGGTTGTTTATAGCCACTATCATCTTGGTGATCAAAGGCGGGCCTGATCCGGGGCGGCACCTTGGCTTGCTGTCGCAATATTTTCCCGGGTATGACATCACCGTGACCGGCAGCTTTCTCGGATTCGGGTACGCGTTCGGCGTGGGATACGCGATCGGCGCATTAATCGGCGCAGTTTACAACCGGCTGGCACATACCTAGGCCAGTCCCTTCAGTTCCCTCCGCGGCGCAAGGCACGCCACAGCTTCCCCAGGTTGTAAAAGTGCCGCTGCCGCTTCGTTCACCAATCCCTAGCTTTCTAAAGGTAGTACGTAATTTCAAGCAGGTGCCCGTCGAGATCCTCGAAGTAAATCGACTGTGCAACCCGGTGGTCGACGGGGCCACGGAAGCTGATGCCCAGCCGGCGGAGATGCGCTTGCGCCCGCTCAAAGCCCGCGGCATCCGTTTTCCACGCCACGCGGTGCCATGCCAGCCCGTGGCTCTCGGGCCGACCCTCGCGATTCGCACGAAAAAGCGCAAGCTTGGTACCGCCCGCCCCGATCATCACCGGTTCCGGATCCCAGCGGGCCACCTGCTGGAGTCCAAGAACTTGCGCGTACCACTTGCAGGCGTGCTCGATGTCGCGAACGAACACCTCAACATGATCGATGTGATCTACCGCAAACATGGCCCCTCCGTACCCAACTCCCGCAATGCCGCGCTCCTGCGGTCGCCACACCTACTTACTGCTTGTGGCGCAAATTGCGTCTTTGAGTTGCTGACCCTGTTTTTCCAGATCAGGACGCCGGCTCAGCGGCACCATCGCGGGGCCCTCCAGATCCGCCGGAACCAATTCCACGATGACCAGCCTGGCGGGCACGGTGCCGCGGTTCTGCGCGGGGAAATCACGATCGCCGCTCTCGTAGAAGTATTCCCCGGCGCGCACCTGTTGTTCCTTGCCGGTGTCCGGGGGTGTGAGCGTCAATTCACCGGCAATGAGATGCCGGATGCCTGGGCCGAAGTGCAAGTGATCGCCGATGGAACCGTTGGGCTCAATCTCGACCTCGGTGGCCCGCATCTTGAGTTTGCCGTTAATGGGAGTGAAGAAGCCGCCCAGCAGCGCCTCATGCTTCTTCTGCGCCTTCACGCCCTTCATCTCGACGGAGGGACCATGCGACATCTGCGCTGCCGCTATCAATGCGAATAACGCCAGCGCCGCGCCACTCAGCTTTGCAGACATCAATTTCATATGGGGTCTCCTTTACTTGCACACTTCTTGGAAAAGAAACTTGCCGACGAGGATTCCGACGAAGAAGGCCTCTATTGGAGAAAAGAGCTGACAGATCGCCGCAAATCTTACGCCGGCTGGTCCAACGTTTCAAACCCGGCTGGCGCTCACCGAAAACCATGTTCTCGCGCGCTTTACCTCCTAACTAAAGACAAATCCATCTCCAGCACCTGGCGCAAATTCTTCTCGAACCCAAAAGCTAGCCAAGATCGCGGCAGGATTCGGCGGCAAGTTTTTCGCATCGCTGCTGGCCGCTCAAACATCAATTTGCCAAGGAGACATGCCATGACGACCGCGGTTCAAGAACAAGTCCTTCCTGCGGGCATTAATCACAACATGAAAGCTGCAATCGTACCTGCGGTGAAAGAGCGGTGGAAGATTACATCCGTTGCCACACCTGAGCCGTCGGCAAATCAGGTGCTTATAAGGATTCGTGCCAGTGGGATCTGCTACACAGATGTGCACCAAACGAATGGCGAGTTGCCGGGAACCTTCCCTCGCATCCTGGGACACGAACCTGTCGGGGAAGTAGTGGCCCTGGGGCCCGGCGTAACCACCCGCAGAATCGGGGATCGGGTTGGAGTTCCCTGGTTGCAGGCCTCATGCGGGCGTTGCGAGTGGTGCCTGCGGGGTAAGCCGATGTTCTGTCCCGACCAGTTCGGAACCTCAGGACAGCTCGGGGGCGGCCACGCAGAGCTCATGCTCGCCTACGCAGGCGCGACCATGCTGCTGCCGGAAGGACTCTCTTACGAACAGGCGGCGCCGATCTTTTGCGCAGGCTACACCGTGTGGAGCGGGTTGCGCTGGGCCGACCCCAAGCCCGCTGAGCGCATCGCGGTGGTTGGCATCGGCGGCCTGGGTCATCTCGCTGTGCAGTACGCCAAGGCTGCCGGCTTCACCACCATCGCCCTCTCCCGCTCACCCGACAAAGACACGTTCATCCGCGAGTTAGGCGCCGACGAGATCGTCCGCGACGGCAAGGGCTTGCTCGATGCCGGTGGCGCCGATGTAATTCTGGGCACCAGCAACTCGGTGGACGCCATGGCGGATTCGATCCAAGGCTTGCGGCCTGACGGCCGCTTCGTACTGATGGGGTTTGAGGCAAAACCTTTGCCCGTGTCTACGGCCGATCTGATCATGAAGCGCATCCGCGTCATCGGAAGCCAGCAGAACCATCCGGAGTTCCTCTTCGAAGCGCTGGATTTCGCGGCCAAGGGCAAAGTGA
>DASYTX010000375.1:0-6650 GCA_036001865.1 Terriglobales bacterium | reverse complement strand
GCTCTTCTTTATGCGTCTCCAGAAGCCCTTTACCGTTATCACTCATTCGTGCCATCCTTCCGCATAATTAGCCGGGACGCCGTTCTTCTTCTTGCCGCCGCCCGCGCAAATGGCCTGTATATACTTCACGCCGACCAGCCGCTTATCCGCGCCCTTCGTCGCCGAGGCTTCTTTAATGGCGCTGATAACCGCGTCATAGCCGTAGGCGTTTTCAAGCTCGTCGAGTGTCATCATGTCGAAGGGCGATATATTCGGATGCAGGTTGTCTGTGAAAACACGGGCAATGGTAGGACGCCCGTTTTCACCACCCCTAGTAGTAGTAGTATTCTTTGGTTCATGTGGTGAACGACTTTGTTCATGTGGTGAACGTCCGGCATACCGCTCGAAGTTCTCCATCCAGCGGTCCACCACCTTGACAAGCAGCGTCCGGTAAGCCTGCTGTTCCTCGACGGTGATCCATCCCTTCGCGGCCAGCGCATCGCGGGTCTGAGCGACCATGCCGATGCTCATCTTGGTCGCCTTAGCGGTCGTCCGTACGGACTCATGGCAGTTACCGCGACGTTTGTAATGCGCGTAAAGACGAAACTCGAACGGATCCAGCTCGTCGTCCGCCATGTTGGGCAGTTCGATGCGATACTTTTGAAGGTCGCTTTCGTCCCTCAGTTCCTGTTGATCTAGTGTGCTCATTGCTTCAGCTTCCCGTTCTTAGAAAATAGTTCATGGCACTCATGGCACAAGACGGTGATGTCCTCCGGTCGCTCGTGCCCCAGCCGTTCATACGTCCGGTGGTGCGCCTCAAGGCGTTCGCGTGAATTACACACGGCGCAGCGATGTCCTGAGCGGCGCTTGGCGTCATTGGCGCGCGCCTGCCACTCAGGCGACTGGATGTATTCGGCGTAGCTGTCCGGGCTAACGGGGCGCAGCCACGACTCGAAGCGCTATTGCATGATGCGCTCCGCCTCCGCCTCGCCGTAGCGTTCCGTAAGGCCCTCGATGGACCATTCAGGATGGCGATAACCGGTGGTCTGTTCAACGCCTTCCGGCAGCTTGACATCAACGCTGCTCATGTTTCCCTTACCTGTTCCAATTCCTGCATGTAGTCCACAAAGCAGTCACGGCAGCGCACACCGGGCACCGCATGGTTGGTAAAGCCAGTCGCGATGTGCCGCCCGCAGCCAAGGCAGGTGTACCCGCCCTCCGCGTGGCACATCGTGTAGGCGAAGCGCCCCAGTTCCTTCAGGGTGTGCCGGTAGCCGCCGCGTGTCCGCGTGACACGCCGCTTAATGGCTGGCATACGGGTTGCTCTCGGCGATCTGTAGAAACAGGTTTCCCGTACCGCCCCATTCTCTGGGCCCGGCCGCCTCGTCATACTTCACCTGAATGCTGTACTTGGCATCGATGGTGATATCCACACCGTCGATCTGCAGGCCGAACTCGGTCGCGTCGCGCGCCTCTAAGACGATGGGGATCAGCCCGCGCCGGAGCATCTCACAAGCCACCTGCGCAGCCTTGTTGCCCTTCTGGCTAGTGCTGCCCGCCTCGACGGCCAAGAGCGCCCGCAGCAAGTCATCAGGAATGGAGATGGCCCGGCAGCCCTTGATATCACGCGGCGGCACCAGATAGCCTTCAGCAGTTGGCATGCCGCCGGTGTGGACGACCGCCTTGCGATGCTGGCCGCCCGCGATCGCGCGAATTCCGGCGTCCGTCGGGAAGACGTAGATCCGGCGCGTCTTTGGCGATACGTGAATCCGGTAATCGCTCTTCTCGGTCTGGATGCCGTAGAACGCCAATCCGCTAGTCAAGGCCTGCTCCCCACGACTGCCAGCCGTCTCGACGACGGCGCGCGAACAGCTCAAGGTAGTGGCAGCCCGGATACAGCTTCTCGATGATCGAGTACACCTCGTCGGGCTTGGCGCTGTGCTCGCTCAGCGCGGCCTCGATGACCGAGCCTACCGGCGGCGCAAGGTTTGGGTTGAGCGGCGTAAAGCTGCCCTTGGTTGCGATGTACAGCAGCTCGTGACGGCCGCGCACGTACCATCCAGCGCCCGGCCTGTCGAGATCCGTCTTAACCCACACCATGTTCGTCTTGTACTCAAAGCCCCACGCCTCGATCACCTGAAGCGCTTCGGCCACAAACTGGTTGGTCACCCACAGAAACAGCACCGCGTCATTAGCGATCTGGATCTCCAACTGTTTGGGCAGCGCCAGAATGTCCTCCAGCGCCATGGTCGCGTAGTGGTTGTCCGCCGCGCCGTGTATGGCCGGCCCGAAGTTGTCGTACTGCCATGGCGGGTCGGCATAGACCACATTGGCTACTGCGACCGGTAGGTTGGCCGCGATGGCCTTCTGGCGCATCACGCGCAGCTTGCCACGCAACGCCGCGACGCTCTCGGCAGGTTTATCCACCGTGGTAGGTGTCAGGCACCAGTTGAGCAACTCGTCTTGCTGGACCGGCGGCAGCGCGGCCACTTCGGCGTGGTGTCCCCAGCTCAGGTTGTCCCGACGTCGGGACAGGTCGACGTGCTCGGCAACCCATGCGTAGTTGCGCAGCGTCTGATAGTCGTAGCTGGTATCCTCCAGCGCCTGCGTGTACTTCTCGCCAAAGCGCCGCGAGCCGTAGTTGAGCCAGTCACCTAGCGCGAACTGCAGGCCGCTTTCCAGGCGGCGCAGGTAGTGCCCGACGGACGCCCATTCGTTTTCGGTCAGGTCCAGCGGCAGGCTCAACCCCTTGGGTGATATCCCGTTGTAAACAAGGTCGCCTGGCTGGCGGTTACGGCCTTCAGGGGCGGCGGTTATGATCTCGCCGGTGGAGGGATCGACTTGAATAAGGCTCACGCAGCCTCCGTCTCAGGCTCAGCCTGCGGTTGGTTGGTCAGCCAGTCCATGACCATTTCGGCCTCGGTGCGCGCCGCCGGCGAGTCTGTGGTCAGCCAGCTTTCCAGCACGTCGCGGCGGGCGATGGACAGGTAGAAGCTGCTGTCCACACCAAACAGGAAATACAGAAAGGCGTGGCGCTGCTCATCCGTGCTGACGAGGCCGTTCAGGATGTTCGTGACCTGCCGCGCAATCTTGCGGCCGGCGTCCTCATCGATCAGCGCGACGTCCTTCGGGTGCTTCTCCAGCTTGCGCTCAACGGCCCACTCGAAGCGCCTGACCAGCGTCTGCGGGCTCCATGGGCGGGGCGCAGTGGCGATATCCACCGTCTCGACCTGCGGGTCCTCAACAGGCTCAGGCTCGGCCATTGGCGGGGTGACGTCCAGCGGCTCATCTTCGACCAGCTCGCCGGTCACGTGCTCCACCGGCGCGGGCAGGGCTGGCATACTGGCCACTTCACCCAGCGCCTGAGCGCGCATCCCTGAATTGGCCCAGCGCACCCACTCCGGATCAAACTCCAAATCGAGCAGGTGCTTGGTGGTCGTCTTGCGCTGGCCGGACTTGGCATCGGTGTACGGCAGGTCGTGCGCGACGCGCCGCAGGACCATGGGGATGCCCCGCAGGTCGCGGCCCATGCGCTCGGTGATCTGCGCGGCGTAGGCCAACTGGCCGGTCAGGTTCTGGATGTTGTAGAAGCTGTGGGTGCGGATCTGGTAATACACCAGCCGGTCACCCACGAGCTGGTCGGGGCGCTGCGGATCGCGGACCATCACAATCAGGATGGCGCTCGGCTTGCAGTCGGCGCAGCGCGGGTAAAGGTTGTGATCGAGGCCCGGACACTTCGCCGTGTCGTCCTTCTGGTACTCGATATCGTTCTCGGTGTAGCTTCGCACCACCCGGCTGTCGCGGATGACTTTGTGGCCGTCCGCGCCGATCAGGTCGACGATGTACTCACCGTCACCGCGACACACGCAGCCCGATGCCTTCCACAGCTCGTGGAAAGCCTTCAGGTTCTCATCGATGGTGGCGAAGGGCAGGTAAATGAACAGCGCGGTTGGCGACGCGCCATAGGCGGGCACAAGGTCGGGCGCATCGGTCATCACGAAGTGATCGAAGTCCACAGGATGCTCGCCGTTCTGGCCGCGCACTTTCGCGCCCAGCCGGATGATGCCGGCCCGCGACAGGCGAGCCTCTTCCTTCTTTTGAATGTCTTTGATGGTCATTAGAACGCCACCTCTTCCGCCAGCGCCTCATCTTCCGGCGGCTTGGCCTTGAGCCAGTCGTAGGCTTCCTGCACGTCCTTGACCAGCCCCTCGACCCGCAGGCGCTCATCGCGTTCCTGCGCGCCGACCTTCCACTTCAGATCGCGCTCGGTCTTGATCACGTGGTGACCTACCGCCGGGCACTCGAAATACACCGCATCGCGGTACATGCCGTCGGCGTGCTCGGTGCTCTTGCGCCGGCTCAGGATGCTGCCGCAGGCCGCGCAGTTGCAGTTCTCGCGGACCCACGACCAGCTCCGGTAGAACCCGCCAAAGCGGATGAAGCCGCCCCCGCCGCTGCGGGTCGCCACAAAGCGGTCTATCTGGCGGCTGTACTCGGGTCGAGCCTGCGCTCCGTTCTGCTTGGCTTCCTGCTCCTTGACCACGTTGGCCACCGCCTTGCTGAGCGCGCTGTCGGCTTGCGATCGGGCGGCCTGCTTGGCCTTGACCGACACCTGAAGCCGCTCCACGATGGCCGCGACCTCGCCGGGCTGGATGGCGACGCCATAGTCGCCGCTGGCCAGCTTCGCGCCGACGAGGCGGTTCAGGTCCGACATGCCCCTATGCAACAGTCGGAGCTCGTTCTTCTGCTCTTCGATGCGAAAGCCCTGAACTAAATTGAATGCGCCTTTATGCTTGGGATGAGCGCACGCGTACCGGATACTGTCCAGCAAAGCGAGGCCAATTATTGACGTGTCAACCACGGGTGTAGACTTGGCAGCCTTCGGTGTTGGAGGAGGCTCCGGGGTGTTGATAATCTCGCGCACCCAGTCCGGCATGTCCCCTTCGATTCGTAGGACGCCCTTCCGGATGAGCGACTCAATCATCACCGAGTGAATGGGGACGCGCTTTAGCGGCGCGCCGTCGATGCCGTGGTTGGTGTCGTGCCACAGGCATTCATGCTGGGAGATGTTGTCGTACACCCACTCCGGGTTGATGAGTTCTTTCTCATTGCGCCAGGCGCGAGTCTTGCCGGGCGTGGGCTGAGCGTCGGCCTTGACTTCGGTCGGCGACTGTAGATCCTGCGGGAGGACGGCGGAGGCTGGTCGATAGACATCGCGAAACAATACCAACGCCTCACGGAGTTCCTTGCGGAGACTTTTTCGATCACCCGAAATGTATGCGGCTAAATGGCATTCGAACAATGGGGTGACGGCTTTGATGAATTGCGTTTCTTCTGCGGTGAAGCTGATAGGGCGCGATGGTAATTTCTCGAACCGCCGCGGCTTGTCGAACCGCGTCAAATACTCAGCGATGTCAGCCGCTATGATCGGTTTAATACTCCATTCATAAACCCTATCGACAGCATGAAGGCCGAACTCATAGCCGCTTTGCATGCCGCAGTTCCAGTCGTAGCCTGTAATCTCCAAGTCCCATGACGGATGGCCGGTATCAGCGACTACTTCCTTAGACTTGCCGTTCTTCGCGGCGACCTGGCTCAACCACTCGTCGGTGCTCAGCTTAGCCGCTTTGCCCAACCCGCCGTTGTATGGCTCGGCCGGGTCTTTTGGCGGGGCAGGAAAGCGGTCGATCAGCTCCTGAAGCTTGCGCTTCTTATCGGCTCGTGTTGTCGCGCCGATCTTACCCTTGGTGCCGGTTGCCCCGTTGCTTTCAGGCCCGTAACCGATATCGAAGTATTCTTGTGCCATTTGACATCTCCTCAGCTTTCGTATAACCTATTGTCAGTTGCGAGGTCGCCTCAGCTTCCTCGCCAAGGCCAGCACCCAACGCTGGCCTTTTTGTTTCCAATAGCGGGTCAGGGATTCGAACCCCGTTCATCCGGTTTATGGGACCGGCCAGATGGCCACACCTGCCACCCGCTGTGTTCGACCGCTCGGGCGGCGGAGCGGTTACCCTCTCGTGTGCTTCATGTTCTTGTCGGAACTACTTAGCATCACGCGACGAAAGACCGAACACCTTTCTCATCGATGAGCGCGCTCAGCCACAGGCCGCCACGCTGAGCGAAGTTTGCCGGCTTGCGCCGGAGGCTTCCGCTTTCACTGTTTGGTTGGGGTGGGCTGACCTGGATGCACCCAGCCTGTATCCGATATTTGCTGTCAGTTGTAGATAGCACCCCAACCTGCAACCTCTGGTTGTCGTCACGCCTTGCTTCGGACCTCGAAAGGCCACTGTTCTCGCCGGCGTTCGCATATCTGTGGGCCCTCATGGCCTTAGATACCTGCTTGATACACCGGAGAGGATGGGCGCTCTCCGGCGCGCCTAAGCTACCAAATCAACCCTTTAGGAGGAGTAAGTCCCACCGATAGAGCCACTATCCAAGGGGGGAGAAGCCTCAGATGATGTCTCTATCGGCGGGGCCGAGGCTGTCTAAGGACCTCGGCGCCACCACTTCAAGGAGGAGAAGAAGAGACAGCTAACGGGCTGCTGGTTCAGCCCGGAAAGCCCGCTTACCAAGCGCCGCAATCAGGGGCGCGTACTTCTCAGTCTCGGCCGGCGTGAACGGCACGTCTTCCCCGCTGTACGTGCGACCGTACAGGTTGCAGCTCTCTTCGG
>DASYTX010000374.1:0-10832 GCA_036001865.1 Terriglobales bacterium | reverse complement strand
ATCGTCATCGACTTCATCGACATGGACGAGCGTCGCAACCGCCAGAAAGTATTGCAGGCCCTCGACGAGGAACTCAAGCACGACCGCGCGCCTTCCAAGGTTCTGGCCTTTAACGATTTCGGGCTGGTGGCCATCACCCGCAAGCGCGTCAAGCAGTCGCTCGAGCGCACCCTGGGCGCGCCGTGTCCCTACTGCACCGGCACTGGCTTGGTGAAATCAGTCGCGACCGTGTGCAATGAGATCTACACCGAGATGCGCAAGCTCTCCCGCCAGCTAGACCGCGGCGATGTGGTGCTGCGCGTCAACCCCGAAGTGGCCAAGGCTCTCAAGGGCAGCGGCGCGCGCTGGCTGCAGGAGATGGAAGAACTCACCCGTCGCAACATCATCGTGAAGCCCGACCCCACGCAGCACCAGGAGCAGTTCGATATTAACTAGAGCTGTCTCATAAATGCGCTCACCAGTGTTTTTCGGTGGGAGCGCGGGCCTTTCAGGCCCGCGAAAATGCCGGCTCTCACGACTGGCTTTAGCCCCGGATCAACAGAGAGCAGATATTTGTGAGACGGCTTCTAAGCTTCTAGCCAACTGCGTCTTTCGGAGGCACGGTTTTGAGAGGCTGCTGAACTCTGGTGAGCATCGATTTGAAGGGGCGCGGCGGAACCTGTCCCGAGCGCAGCCGAGGGAGCCGCGCCGCAGAAGTCCTTTATTCTTGTCATTCCGAGGGCTTTTAAGCCCGAGGAATCTAGGTTTTGTTCCAACGAGAGGATTTTTCGCCAGCCTATTCAGCCGCGCCGTTCCGAGCCACACAGAATCCTGTTAGCCCCAGAGGATCATCTGAATCAGCGCCTTATTGAGCGCCGTGTAAGTAGTGTCCGAGCAAGGCGCACTGCTTGGGGCCGGCAGCAGTCCAGGCCCGAAAGGGCCGGAAGAATGTAGCCCGGGACGTAAGTCCCGGGAAAGCTGCACCACCAGAGTCGTTCCTATCTGCCGAAGGCCCGCGCGCAGGCCGAAGGCCGAAGCGCACTAACAAGAACAACATCAGTAGCACTTGGAGGAACCACGCTACAGGACACGGCCCTTGCTTGCTTCGACTCGCACTACACCCAAGATCGAAGGCTTAGCAGGCTTGTTCTGATTTCAGAACAAGATATGAAAATGTGTTGGCACATCCCGCTGGCAATGTATGTTCTCGTGCACCAACGCATTCTACGGGACTCTGCGGGACCTCATTGAGAATCCATGCGGATCTTCACAATGCGCGCCGACATAGACACGGTACTGCTCTTATTGGGGATCGCGTCCCTATGGGCATTAGCTGCGGCGATAAGTCGGCACTTTTGGCGACGACGCACTGGCTTGAGTGGTCAGCGTTATCGTTTGCCATCGCCCCCCTTGAGATATCACAGGAGGCAGCAGACGCTCGCAGAACTCAGCTGCACACCTTCTTGAATGAGTTCCGGGGCCAGAGTGTGCCTGGGGAATTCATCGAAGTTCCCCCGGGTCTTGGTGTGGATGTTAGCAGCTCCGGGCACAACCGCGAGTTTGGGGACGATTTCGGTTTTTGGAACGCCTCCCGGCTCTACCTTCAGCTCAACAAGGACCATCATTTGCTCCTTGAGCGAGTAACGGACGCACTGGTTTCCCTGCATCGAGCGAAGCGGATCACATCAGAACAATTCCCGTACTCGGTGCGGCTTGAGCGCGCGAAGTGGTCGTCTATGGCGGAAGAGTTTCCCCTGGCGAGTCGTAATTGCTACTGAACAACCAAAGGAGCTACTGCGGCACTTTTCAGAGCCGAAGATGCGCGACTGGTTGGCGATTGGTCTTGACCTTATCAGTCTGAAGAATCGTCCAACTGATGTCGCTTCCCAAAACCCGCCCGAACAAGCACCGCCACCCCTTGCGGCTGCTCCGGCAGGTCGCTGCATTTCAGGATCGGACGGGATGGAAGGTACCGTGGGCGGTGTATTCCACCATTCCGTTTCTCCAATAGGTGTCACGTGCCGTCATGTTCTCAGTTCAGAGTGCGGTTCGCTATATTGGCCGGGCCCGCCAATCAGGCTGCCACAACAAGAGTTCACCGCGGATTGTCCTGATGCGGCGTTTATCCGAATGGGAGCTCCATGTTTCGCGCAGGATGGTCACCGGGAACTGAATGTTGTGCCTGCGACGCAGGCTGACATTGAATTGGCGGTGGAGCGAAGAGCAAAGATCCAAAAAAACAGAGCAGGTGCTCGCAAGGGTATCATTCTGTTCGCGGCTGTGAGTGGCTTTAGGCTAGGAATCATTTTTACCGAGGGCCTCACTTCGAAGTAGCACCCTATTTCGTCAGGAGATTCGGCATAACCTGGCCTCTTCGCCGAAGGTTTTCTGAACCCGGAGATTCTGGGTCGTGGGTCATAGATCCTGAGACCAGACAGTGGTTCGGCATGATTGTAGGTGCATTCACGCCTCCGAACACAATCAGCGTTGCTGTGAGTGCAGAGCACCTAGTTGACGCATTCAATCGTTTTCAGATGTCGAGGACTCCTGCTGCAAGCACCACGGGCATGACAATGGCGGCTTTTGTATGAGGTGATTTCGTATGTTGGAATCTGCTACTCAGCACGATTTTCTTAACCCCATTACCATAGCCACTTTCGGTGGTTCAACCGGAGCAATACTGGCAGTGACCTTTACCATCCGTAAAGTGTTCGGAGTTAACCGACCGGCGGTTCCATTCGTCCTGGCTTTAGCCTTCAGTTTCGCTCTGGCTTGGTCTCAAGCAAGCTTGAAAACCGTGATTGACTGGATAATCGCGGTGGTGAATGGATGTTTATTGTTCTGTGCAGTTGCAGGAGCGAACGAGACTGCCAACGTGGCCGTCAATCCACAAGCGGCTGGACAAGGCGAGCAGCAAGGAGCGGAGCCAAAGCGAATGATCAGATCTTTATTTCGCTGAAGTGCACCAGTTGAATGCCGAAAAACAGATTGGGAGCGTCACGCAGCGCTGGCCGGCGGCGCCATGAACTCCGGGCCGACAGGATCTTTCACCGTTTCCGCGATGATGTTTTCGATCTCCTTCATCGCCGCCTCATCCAGCGACCAACCTAAGCAATCGTTCACCGCCGCGAGCTGTTCAGGGCGTCGCGCGCCCCACAAAGTCACACCGACGCCCGGCTGGTCCAGAAGCCAGCGCACCGCCAAGTGCAGCACGCGTTTGCCGAAACGTTTTTGCGCCAAACGATCCAAGCGCGCCACCGCCTCAAGATACTGTTGATAACGCGGCGGCTGGAACTTGGGGTCCATCTTGCGCATGTCGTCGCCTTCGAACTTCGTGTCAGGGCGCATCCGCCCGCTCAGCAACCCGCGGCAGAGCGGCCCGTAGGCCAGCACCGTGATGCCCTGCTCGCGACAGTAGGGAAGCGCATCGCGCTCGATCTCGCGCTCGAACAGGTTGTAGGGTGGTTGGCTGGTGTGCAGCGGGGCGGCCCGGCGGAAAGCGTCCATCTGCTCCGGCGAGAAATTGCTCACGCCGATAGCGCGGATTTTTCCTTCCTGCAGCAGGCGGTGCAGTTCGTCGGCAGTGTCTTCGAAGGGCGTGGACGTGTCCGGCCAGTGCACCTGGTAGATGTCGATGTAGTCGGTGCGCAGGCGGCCCAGCGACTCTGCGATCTCCTGCCGGATGCGCGCGCGCGATGAATCGCGGCGCACCGACGGTCCTGACCAGTCCAGCCCCACCTTGGTGGCAATCACCACCTCGTCGCGACGGCCGTGTTGCTCCAGCGCTTTCCCCACCAGTTCCTCGGCGTGGCCGAAGCCGTAAATGGGCGCGGTGTCAATGGTGTTGATGCCAGCTTCCAGCGCGGCGCGAATGGCGCCAAGCGAAGCCTGATCGTCGCTGCCGCCCCACATCATGCCGCCCATCGACCACGTGCCCAAGGCAATGCGGGAGCAGCGAATGGCGGTGTCTTTGAGCAGCACGTATTCCATGGCGCATCACCTCGAGCCGACATTGTAGCCGCGCCCCGTCACCAGCGTGCTGCAGGCAAATGGGCAAACTGGGCGCGGCCAGGTTCAGGCACGCCCCCGATAGCACCCTTACCGTGTTCCTAAGCTGCTGATGCCTTGGTATTTAGAGCGATTACCGGTGGCAAAGCTGGTTCCACCTTGGGGACAAGGGCTTCGGTAACCAAAATGGGCCAAATATGGAACCCGGCGCGTCACCCCCACAATAGGTTGGGGCCATCTGCAGGTAACCTACTGAATCTAGTCGGCTTCTTGGCAGAAATCCGGAAGTACATGGCCCAAAATCCCCCCAAAACACCCCTAAAAGTCGGAACAGTTTCTTGACACCCCCTGCCATGCCATTGCTATATGTCGCCTAGTCTCCCCTGAGAATTGGCGCCGGCAGTCTCGCGCTAAGGGCCCAAGGCCTTAACCGGCCGCAAGCGCCCGCCCTTACGGGCACTCTCTTCTGTGGAAAGGGCTGATTCAGTTATGGCCGATGCGCGCGAAGTCATGAACATTCGTCAGGCATCGCAGTACCTGGGCGTGAGTCCCGACACTCTCTACAAGTACGTCTCGGAGGAAAAGATTCCCGCCTTCAAGTTAGGCAATCGCTGGAAGTTCAAGAAGACGATCCTCGATTCCTGGATGGAAAAGAAAAGCATCATGGGCGAAAGCCGGGGCAAGCGAAAGAACAACAGGCTGGCCCGGGCCGCCGTCGGCGACTGAGAGCGAGGCAGGCATGTTCGGATTAGGCGGCAGCAAAGCAATCGTGGGACTGGACATCGGCTCCAGCAGCATCAAGGCGGTGGAGCTGAAGAGGTCCAAGGGCGAGATCGAGGCGGTGCGCGTGGGGTTGGAGCCGCTGGCTTCCGACATGGTGGTTGACTCCATGATCGTCGACATCGGCAGCGTCTCCACCGCCATCAACAAGATCTTCAGCGAATACAACCTCAAGTCCAAAGCGGTGGCCACTTCCGTCAGCGGCCACTCGGTGATCGTCAAGCGCATTTCCATCCCCACCATGAGCGAGTCCGCGCTGGCCGAGCACATCCATGCTGAGGCGGCGCAGCACATCCCCTTCGACATCGCCGACGTCAACCTCGACTACCAGGTGCTCTCCGAGGATCCCGGCACGCACATGGACGTGCTGCTGGTCGCGGTCAAGAAAGACAAGATTCTCAACTACACCAACGTGCTCTCCCTGGCGGGCAGGACCCCGACGGTGGTCGATGTTGACGCCTTCGCCCTGCAGAACTGCTACGAATACAACTACGATCCCGCGCCCGGCTCCACCATCGCGCTTCTCAACCTGGGCGCCAGCGTGATGAACATCAACATCGTCAAGGGCACCACGCCCCTGTTCACCCGCGACGTCAGCGTGGGCGGCAACCAGTACACCGATTCTCTGCAAAAGGAACTCGACCTCAGCTTCGACGACGCCGAGTCGCTCAAGCTGGGTAAGAAGGTGGGCACGGTCAGCGAAGACGCCAAGACACCCATCCTGCAACAAGTCACCGAGATCATCGTGCTGGAAATCCAGAAGACTTTCGACTTCTTCCGCGCTACGGCGGCGGGCGAGCACATCGAGCGCATTTACCTGGCGGGTGGCTCCTCGCAGGTGCCGGGCCTGATGGAGGCCTTGCGCCAGGAGTTCTCCCTGCCGGTGGAGATGCTCAACCCCTTCCAGCGGGTGATGCCGCCCACCAACAGCGCGGCGGAGATGATCCATCACAACGCCGGGCAATTTGCAGTGGCCGTGGGTTTGGCCCTGAGGAGCTTTGACAACCTATGATCCGCATCAATTTGCTGGGAGTATCGAAGGCCAAGAGGGGCAAGCGGCCGGCGGTGCCGGCGCTGGAAGGCAGCGGCCCCAATCCCCTGATGGTCGCCCTTGTACTGCTGATGATCACCGCCGCAGCCAACTTCGGCTGGTGGTTCAAGCTCGACCGTGACGCCAAGAAGATCGCTGCAGAGATGACCAAGGCCGAACAGGAGAACCGCGAGCTGTTGCAGGTGAAGGCCCGGGTCGAGCAGAAGAACAAGCAGGCGGAGCTCTACCAGCGCCGGGTGGACGTCATCGGCAGGCTGCGGGCGCAGCAGGCCGGTCCCAGGGAACTGCTGGCCATGCTGGGCGACACCGTGAACGGCACCGAGGCGGTGTGGCTCAGCCGGGTGAACGACGAGGGCAACAACATCGCCATCGAAGGCATGGCGCTGAGCGTGCACGCCGTCGCCAACCTGATGACCAATCTCAAGCGCACTGGACATTTCAAGAACATCGAGATCAAGGAGTCCTACCAGGACGACACCGTGCGCGACATGCAGGCCTTCATCTTCACTTTGCAGTGCGAGAAGAAGCTGGAGCAGAAGAAGACGTAAGCGGGGGCGGACATGGGAAAGTTCAGCGAATTGCCGTTCAAAGCGCAGTTGGCCCTGATCATCGCGCTGGCCGCGGGCCTGACAGCGGCTTTCTATTTCATGCAGTTGAGAAGCATGGGGGAAGCCAATGAGGCGGCCCTGGTGGCCCTGAAGGCCAAGCAGAGGGAAAACGCGGAGCTGCGCCCGTATCGCGATCGCGAGAAGGAACTGGAGATGAAGATCGCTTCCCTCCAGCAGCAGCTCGAGATCCTGCAGCGCATCGTGCCCGACGAGAAGGAAGCCGAAGGGTTCATGCACCTGGTGCAAAGCACGGCGGAGGCGGCGGGCATCGAGGTGCGCCGCTACAGTTCGCGTTCCACTGCCACCAAGGAGTTTTACACCGAGATGCCTTTTGAAGTGGACATCGACGGGCCCTACTACTCGGTGCTGAACTTCTTCGAGCGCATAGCCCGGCTGGAGCGCATTATCAACATCACCGGGCTGCAGATGGCCTCGGTGAAAAAACCGCAGGAAGCCAAAGTGAAGAAGATGTACCAGTACGCCGCCGGCGAGAGCGTGGTGGCCACCTGCGTAGCAACCACCTTCTTCAGCCATGATCGGCCGGCCGACGCGGCGGCCGCCACGGCACCCGGTTCCAAGTAAGGAGTTAGGCCATGGTCAAACAAGCGATTCTGCTTCTGCTGGTGCTGGCCGGCGCGGCCTATGCGCAGAGCCAGCGGCGCGCCCCGGCCGGCCAGGCGTTGGACAGTCAGCCCTCTCCCGCCATGGGCATGCCGGCCTCACATGCTGTGTCGCCCAGCGTGCCGCAGGCCATCACCACCACCCTCGGCGTGCGCCGGAAAGCCAAGTCGGTTGACGACTCTCCGGCCGATGCCAAAGAAACCCTGCCGGGCGAGGTGGTCCCGTTGCGGCAGCCGCGCGCCGGCAAGCGCGACCCATTCCTCAGTCCGGTGGTGTCGCGGCCTAGCGGTCCCGCTCCCGGTTGTGCCACCGGAAAGCGCTGCCTGGTGATCGACCAGATGGTGCTGAAAGGCGTCGTGCAGACCGTGAACGGCATGATCGCCGTGGTGGCCAACAGCGCCAACAAGGCCTATTTCCTGCGCGAGAAGGACCCGGTATTCAACGGCTACGTGCTGCGGATTTCTGCCGACGCGGTGGTCTTCAAGGAAAGCACCGTCGACCGCATCGGGCGCACGGGGACGCGGGAAGTGGTCAAGAAGGTTTCCGCCCCCGCGGTGTAGATCGCCGTCCGGGCGCATGAGTTTGCGAAGTACACCATCGAGTCTCCGATGGAAGTAGGTGGGTCCCCAAGGCGGCAGGGGCAAGATGGCCGCGCACGCCGGCAGGCACAATGACCGCGGCGTGAGGAGAGAGAGATGAGGCGTAAGCAACTGCTGGGCGTGGTATGGATCGGGATCTTTTGCTTCCTCGGCGCGCAGGCTGCGGCCGCAGGCACATTGAACGCGGTCAGCGTCGCCAGCCACGGCAACGTCACCACCGTCACCATCCGGGCCAACGGCTCCTTTGTCCATAACGAATACCGTCCCACCGAGAGCTCCCTGCTGATCGACTTGGCCGGGGTCTCTGCGGGAACGCTGGACGGCAAGAGCGAGACGCTGGAGTCGCCGGGCATCAGTTCCTACCGCGTCCTCAGCTTCCGCAGTGCCAGCGGGACCGACGTGACCCGCCTTGAATTCACGCTCGCCTCCACTCCTGAACTCCGGCTGGAGGAGATCCATGGCGGCCTGCGCGTACAAATGACCGTTCCCGGTATGGCGGAGAGTGCCAGCCCGGCCGCGGTCACCACGCCGGCGGCCTCCAACCAGCACGCCGAAGTGGTCCCTCTGCCCAGCAGCGGGCGCACGCTGACGGTGCGCGATATCTCCGTCACGCGTGGTCCGGAAGGGGTGGAGCTTGAGATCCAGGCCAACGGCCCCCTGTCGCCGCAGACCATGAGAGTGGAAAACCCGGACCGCCTGGTGATTGATCTGCCGGGAGCGCTGCCGGTGCGTGCGCGCAAGATTGACGTGAACACGCCGGACGTGAAGTCCGTGCGCATGTCGCGCTATCAGGATTTCCCGCCCACCACCCGCATCGTGGTGGATCTGCTGGCCACGCGTACTTACCAGGTGCTGCCGGAGGGCAACACGGTTCGCGTGAAGCTGCGTAACCCCGCCGTGGCAAGCGCCCCGGCCAGTACGCCTACCTCGGTGCCCGTGTCGGTTGCGCCTTCGGCGTCGCAGTCGGTTATGGAAGTTGCCACCCAGCCCACCAGTACGGCGGAACCAGCGACCTCCACGAGTTCCCCAATCGAACCGATTTCCGCTCCCTCTGAACAGCCCGTGACCGTTGCTGCGACTGCGCCCGCCACCGTCCCGGAGAAACCCGCGAGCAGCCCACCTCCGGCGCCGATATCGACGCCGCAGGTTCAACCGAATCCTCCTGCGACTCAGCCGGTGATGGTTGCTTCTGCCGCGCCGCCCAGCAATGCTCCCGCACCTCCGACCAGCGCTCCGCAGAACTTCGTCATGGTGGAGCCCAAGTTCCAGCCCAAGGCGGAGACCGCGGCTCCTGCGCAGCCTGACCCCAACCTGCGCGCCGCTGACGCCGCTTCGAAGTTCGCCAGCAATATGAAGCCGGTACCCCTGTCCAGCCGGCCGGCGACCGACCACCCCACCGCCATGATGGCGACGGCCATGCCGGAGCCGCAGGCCCAGCCCGCGAAGCCTGCCGCTCAGGCAAAGCCGGCCCAGCCTCTGGCACAACCGCCGCTGCCGGGCAAGCCCGCTTATACCGGCGAACCCATTTCCGTCAACCTCAAGGATGTTGATCTCAAGGACTTCTTCCGCCTTATTCACGAGATCAGCGGCCTGAACATTGTGCTCGATCCCAACGTCAAGGGAACTCTTACCCTGGTGCTCGACGACGTGCCCTGGGACCAGGCGCTGGACATCGTGCTGAAGAATAACGGTCTGGACCGCGAGCTCGACGGCAACGTGCTGCGCATCGCCACCATCGACACCCTGCGCAAGGAGTCCGACGCGCGGCGCGCGCAGATTGAAGCCAAGGTGCTGGCCGAGCCCAAGATCACGGTCACCCGCTTCTTGAGCTATGCCCACGCTAAAGATGTCGTGCCCACCATCAAAAAATTCCTGTCGGCGCGCGGCGAGATTATCTCCGACGACCGCACCAACGGCTTGATCATCCAGGACATCCCTGGTGTCTTTCCCGAGATCGATCGGCTGCTGACGCAGCTCGACCGCAAGACTCCGGAGGTAGAGATCGAAGCCCGGGTGGTCGCGGCGACCCGCAACTTCGCCCGCGACATCGGTACCCAGATTGGTTTCGCCTGGGGCAACACGCCTTCCGCTGTGGGCGGCGCCAGCACTGCTGGAAACAGCCCGATACAGGTGGGACAGGCCCCGGGCGCGCCTCCGCCGCCCTTCATCACGGCTCCTAGCGGCACCTCCATCCCGCTGTTCAGCAACTTGCCGGCGATCAGTCCGACCAGCGGTCTTTCCTTCTTGAACCTCGGCAACAATCACCGCCTGGACGCCATTCTGACCATGGCGGAGTCGCGTGGCTTGCTAAAGATCTTGTCGCGGCCGCGGGTGATCACCCAGAACAACATCCAGGCCGTCATCCGCCAGGGCTTCAAGATTCCGGTGGTCACCTTGGCGCAGTTGGGCGGGCCGCCCACTACTACCTACATTGACGCTTTCCTGCGCCTCACCGTCACTCCGCAGATCACGGTGGAGAACACCATCTTCCTCAACGTGGACGTGGAGAACACCACCCCGGACTTCGGTCGCGTCATCAACGGCAACCCCACCCTGATCACCCAGCAGGCCTTGACTCAGGTTCTGGTTGCCGATGGCGGGACCGTGGTAATCGGCGGCGTGATCGAGACGCAAAACAGCGTTAACATCTCGCAGGTACCGCTGCTGGGCGATATCCCGGTGCTGGGCAATCTGTTCAAGCGCCGCTCCGTCTCCAGCACCAACCGCGAACTGTTCTTCTTCATTACCCCGAGGATCATTCAGACTTAGGTTTTGCGCGCAGTGGCCCCCGGGCAACCGGGGGCCTTTTTGTTTTTGATAGAGATCTGATCTCGGAGTGCTCGGGAGGTCTGGCAGGCCTGTCACGCTCTCGTGCACGGCGCCAAAACAGTGTTCCAATATCAGAACGGCAAAACTCGCTCGTGCTACAAAGAGCCTGAATAATCCAACCCATGGGCACCTCTACGCCCGCTTCGAATGACCAGCCCAGCGATTCGCCAAAGTGAACCAAGCTATTGATTCAACGAGAGATCCGAGCGGGTCTGCTGGTGTGGGATCTGGGCAAGGCGAATCTGAAAGTTCAAGAGTTGGCGTTTTGTTCTGAATTTGGAACAAAACCAACTTCTCGCCGCGGATTTCCAGCAGACCAACATAACGTTCCGGCATTCAAGAAGCCATTCCTCTGAA
>DASYTX010000373.1:0-7252 GCA_036001865.1 Terriglobales bacterium | reverse complement strand
AGGCGACGACCCGCGAGAAGTGCCCATGAAGATCTTCCCAGGCATGCATTACACCATGGGCGGGCTGTGGGTGGATTTCAATCAATTGACTAACATTCCCGGCCTCTATTCCGCGGGGGAATGCGAGTATCAGTACCACGGAGCGAACCGGCTGGGAGCCAACTCGCTGGTCTCTTGTATCTGGGGTGGATTTGTTGCCGGGCCGGCCGCGGTGAAGTACGCGAAGAACGTCAAAGCAGTGTCCTCGAACGGCTGCTTCGAGGTGGAGAAGAAACGGCAACAGGAGTTCCAGCTACGCATGATGCAGTCGGAAGGGGCGGAAAATCCCTTCCGGTTGTGGCGCGAAGTGGGTGAGGTGATGACTCGCAACTGTACCGTCATCCGCCACAACAAGGATTTGGAGGCAACCGACGCCAAACTTTGCGAACTGCTTGAACGTTGGCAACGCATCAACCTGAGCGATAAGAGCTTGTGGGCGAACTCCACGGTCGGGTTCGCTCGCCAGCTCTACAACATGGTGCAACTGGCGAGGGTGATCGCCCAAGGCGCGCGGCTACGCAACGAGTCTCGCGGCGCTCACTACAAGCCGGAGTTCCCCGAGCGAGACGACAAGAACTGGCTTAAGACGACGAAAGCCTACTTTGCCGCCGATGCCGACGAGCCGAGGTTTGAGTTTGAGCCCGTGGATCTTTCCCTTATCCCGCCACGACCCAGGCGGTATGACGTGGCAGCTTAGCGATGCGATTGGAACGTAATCTTAGCCCGACCTGGCGCACGCTCTACGTCATTGTGGGCGTCGCGCTATTGGCCTACGCGATCTATGCCCATGATGTGATTCCAGGACTGACCCTGCTGGTGCTGATTCTGCTGGGCGCACTTTCCATCGCCAGCGGCCTCTATGGACATTGAACGGCATGCCAGGTGTTCGGGATCAACACCAACAAGAAGAAGTCGTAGGAAAGATGGCTGAGAAGACGGTCGTCCTCAAGATCAAACGGCAAGCGGATCCTGACTCGAAGTCCTATTGGGAGGAGTTCGAGCTGCCGTGGAAGCGGGGGATGAACGTTATCTCCTGCCTGATGGACATTGCCGCCAACCCGGTGAACCGCAAGGGGGAGCCCACGGCGCCCATCTTCTATGATTCAAATTGCCTGGAAGAGGTCTGCGGCTCCTGCGCCATGCTGATCAACGGGCGCACGCGCATGGCCTGCTCCGCCTTAATCGACAACCTGGACCAGCCCGTTCGCCTCGAGCCGTTCTCCAAGTTTCCCGTGGTACGCGACCTGGCCGTGGATCGGCAGGTGCTTTTTGAGAGCCTCAAGCGTGCCAAGGCTTGGGTACCCATAGACGGCACCTATGACCTTGGCCCTGGGCCGCGTATGACACCGGAAGATCAGGAGTACGCCTACCCACTCTCGCGCTGCATCTCCTGCTGCTGCTGCATGGAAGCCTGCCCGCAGTTCAACGAGAATACGAACTTCGTAGGTGCGGCGGTGATCTCGCAGGTGCGGTTGTTCAATACCCATCCGACAGGCAAGGCGCTTCAGTCCGAGCGCCTGCACGCCATGATGGGCGATGGTGGCATCCACGAGTGCGGCTACGCACAGAACTGCGTGGAGGTCTGTCCTAAAGACATTCCCCTGACGCGCTCCATCGCCGAAGTCGGGGGCCAGGTCATGAAGCAGGCCCTGATCGATCTCTTCAAGCGATGATGTTTCCCGTTCCAGCCAAAATGCTCCGTGCAGTTGTTTTTCTGACGGCCGCTTCCGTCATGGCCCAAAAGCCCGTCGCGCCCAGACCCGTTGCCGCGGATCCGCGCGCTGTCCACAACTCTGCCTTGGTCATCGACACCCACGCCGACACGCCGCAACGTTTTCTGGATGAAGGATTCGACATTGGCACCATCACCTCAACCGCCGATGGCCAATTCGATCTCGACAAGGCGCGTGCCGGCAATCTGGGGGCTGAGTTCTTCTCCGTCTGGGTCGAGACCGACGGCTACAAGGATCGCCGCGTCCACCGCACGCTGGCGCAGATCGATTCTGTTTACCAGCAGGCCGCGCGCCATCCCGAACGCATGATGATGGCCTACAGCACCGACGACATCCTGGCCGCCCGCCGCCAGGGCAAGCTGGCCGCCCTCATGGGAATCGAGGGCGGGCACATGATCGAGAATGATCTTCGACTGCTGCGCATGTACTACAAGCTGGGCGCCCGCTACATGACGCTCACCCACTCCCGCACCCACGACTGGGCCGATTCCTCCGGTGACGTCGACGATCCAAACGTCAAACACCACAGAGGGCTCACCGCGTTTGGCGTGGAGGTGGTACGCGAGATGAACCGCCTGGGTATGCTGGTGGACATCTCCCACGCCTCCGACCGGACGTTCTACAAGACGCTGGTAGTCTCGCGTGCGCCCATCATTGCCTCACATTCATCCGCGCGCGCCCTCACCAACCACGTGCGCAATATGAGCGACGACATGCTGCGTGCCATCGCCCGCAACCGTGGCGTCGTAATGGTTAACTTCTTCTCTGCTTTCATTGACGAGAAGTGGCGCCAGGCCTACGCCGCCCAGAAGCCTGAGCGTGAGAAGGCGAAGGCCCCGCTCAAGGAAAAGTACAAGGACAAGGACGTCCCTTATGTCGAGGAATGGAAGATCGAGAAGCAGTGGGCGGCCAAGATCCCGCGGCCGCCGCTCAAGTCGCTGATCGACCACATCGACCACGTCGCCAAGGTGGCTGGCATCGACCATGTCGGCTTGGGCTCAGACTTCGACGGTGTTCCTGCCCTGCCGGAAGGCATCGATTCCGTCGCCGACCTGCCCAAGATCACCGAAGAACTTCTCAAGCGCGGCTACACGCCCGCGCAAGTACATAAGATTCTCGGCGGGAACTTTATGCGCGTCTTCCGGGAGGCGGAGGGTGTGGCTCGCGAGCTGCAGCGCGAGAAGCCACTAGGTCCCGGCCCACTGTATGCGCCTGAGGAGTAGAATCTGTCGTCGGTCGTCGGCCTTCGGTCGTCGGCCGCGCCGTGACGCGGTATTTAGCTCGGCACTACGGTGCTGGATCACAAAACCACCAGGAGCATCCGCAATGCGCAAGCTGATCATCGTGATCTTTGCTTTGTCCGCCTTAGCGTTCGCCCAAAAATCGTCCAACCCTGTCGCCGTCATCGATACCAGCCAGGGGACGTTGCGTTGTGAACTCTTCGAGAAGCAGGCGCCCAAGACCGTGGCCAACTTCATCGGCCTGGCTGAGGGCACCAAGGAATGGAAGAACCCTATCACGCGGCAGGTGAAGAAAGGGGAGTCGCTGTACAACGGCACCATCTTCCATCGCGTCATTCCAGATTTCATGATCCAGGGCGGTGATCCGCTGGGTAACGGCACCGGCGACCCTGGCTACAGCTTCGAAGACGAGTTCGTTGCCACGCTCAAGTTCGACCGGCCAGGGCGCCTGGCCATGGCCAACTCCGGCCCCAACACCAACGGGTCGCAGTTCTTCATCACCGATGTCCCGACTCCGCACCTGACGGGACGCCACACCATCTTCGGACAGTGCGACCCGGCCAGCGTGCAACTTGTAAAAAAGATCGCGCGCGTGCCCCGCGACCGTAGCGACAAGCCGCTTACCGCGGTGAGGATCAACAAGGTCACCATCGAGCGCAGGGGTGGGGCCGCTGCAGAAAAGAAGAAGTAACCCAGCCTGCACGCCGGCTGCGTGTGAAAGCCCGAGTCACTGCCAGACTGTTTATGCAAGCGCTGGCTAGCTAATACGGAGGACCGATAATCCTATGGGACGTGCAGCAGGGCTTTACGCCATCTTCGATACGACCGACGGCCAAATCGTCTGCCGCCTCTTCGAAAAGGAGGCCCCCAAGACGGTTGCCAACTTCACTGAGCTTGCAGAGGGCAAGCGCGAGTGGACCCACCCCAAGACGCGCCAGAAGGCGGCCGCGCGTCTCTACGACGGCACCGTGTTCCATCGCGTCATTCCCGATTTCATGATCCAGGGTGGCGATCCCTTGGGCACCGGCACCGGTGGGCCCGGCTATCAGTTCGCCGATGAGACCCGCGGCTCGCCGCATCGCTTCGACCGTGCCGGCAAGCTGGCCATGGCCAACGCCGGCCCTAATACCAACGGCTCGCAGTTCTTTATCACGGTGGCGGCAACCGAGTGGCTCACGGGAAAGCACACCATTTTTGGCGAAGTGCTCGAAGGCCAGGACGTCGTCGACCGCATCTCCAAGGCGCCGCGCGGGCCACAAGACCGGCCAGTGAAGGAAGTGCGGCTGAACTCGGTCACCATCGAGCGCGTGTAGCTGACGACGAAGGCAGGAAAGATGGCGACGGCCAGAGCGCGCAAGAGCAAGCAGCCGCGCGCCAGCCGTCCCCACATGCCTGGCTACGGACTCCTCGGCACAAAGTCGGGCCGTGGGCTGCTTCCTTGGAGCTGGGCCGTTGAGCGCCTGACCAAAACGCACAACTACTGGATCGCCACCACGCGACCGGATGGGGCGCCGCACGCCATGCCCGTCTGGGGCGTATGGCATGAAGGCGCGTTCTACTTCAGCACCGGCCGTCAATCACGCAAGGCGCGAAATCTCGCCGCCAATCCTCGTTGCGTAGTGTGCACGGAACGCGCCAGCGAAGCGGTCATCGTGGAAGGGGTCGCGCAGGAACTCAAGGACGGCGCCATCCTGCGGAGCGTCGGCCCGGTTTACAGGAAGAAGTACAAATGGGACTTCGAGGCTGAGAGCCCGGTGTTCGCTGTGCGGCCGCGGGTCGTGTTCGGTCTGATTGAGGATCCTGACGAGTTTGCCAGCGCGGCCACCCGCTGGAGCTTCGAGGCTGGATGACTACCAAACCGGGAAGCCGCTGATGGGCCGCCTGCTAATTTTTATCGCACTGCTCCTGCTGGCTTACCTGCTCTTGCGCCGGCTCTCGCGGCCGCAGGAGATCACGCGTGAGCCGCCCTACACGGTCATCGACGCGGACTCTATTCGCGACGACGACGAAGTGGAGTCCTCAACTTCGCCGCTTCAGATCAGAGATTTCGGTTTCCGCCAGATCGACTCTGTCGCCGGCCCACCCGACCCCAACTGCTTCTACGACGAATTGCTCGTTGAGTTATACGATCCGAACTCCGACCGCCAATGGCGCACTTCCTACATAGTCGCCACCCCTTCCGGCATTGCCAAGGTCATGAAGGAAGAAGGCTGGAATCACATGTTCGGCCACGAACTGCTGATCGTCCAGCGCTTCGACATGAAGAGTATTCTCGATGCCGTTCTCGGTCACGGAGAAGAACGCTTTGATCTCTTGCCCGAGGACGTGGACAACCAGGCCGGCGGGTGAGTATCGGCACCATTCCCGCCTAATCCCTGACTGGAGAGGCGGTCTTCGTCTTTCGACGAGAGAATCAGACGCCTACGACGGCCACCAATTCCTTTACCGCGCTGGCGCTCTTCTCCAATGCGGCCTGCTCTTCGGGCGTGAGGCGGATCTCCCACACGTCTTCAATGCCGCGCTCACCCAGCTTGCAGGGCACGCCCACGAACAGCCCGTTGATCCCGTACTCCCCTTCCAGATACGCGGCGCAGGGCAGGATCTTCTTTTTGTCTTTGAGGATAGCTTCCACCATCTCAGCCACGGCGGCCGACGGTGCGTAGTAGGCAGAGCCCGTCTTGAGGTACTTGACGATCTCCGCGCCGCCATCGCGGGTGCGCCGCACCAGCCGATCGATGGTAGCTTTGTCCATCAACTCGGTGATGGGCACGCCAGCAACGGTCGAATAGCGGGGCAGCGGCACCATGGTGTCGCCGTGGCCGCCCAGCACGAAGGCGGTCACGTTCTCCACGCTCACCCCTAGCTCCATCGCGATAAAGGTGCGGAAGCGCGCCGAGTCCAGCACTCCCGCCATGCCCACCACGCGGTTGCGCGAGAAGCCGCTCAGCCGGTAGGTAGCCTGCGCCATAGCGTCCAGCGGGTTAGAGACCACGATCAGGATGGAGTTGGGCGAGTACTGCACCACGTTACTGACCACGTCCTTGATGATCTTGTAGTTGGTATTGAGCAGATCGTCGCGGCTCATGCCCGGCTTGCGCGGGATACCGGCGGTGATGACAACAACATCGGAGTTGGCGGTATCGGCATAATCGCGCGTGCCGATAATGTTGACGTCGCACTTCTCGATCGGCATGGACTGGAGCAGGTCCAGTCCCTTTCCCTCAGGAATGCCCTCGATGATGTCGATGAGTACCACATCGCCCAGCTCCTTGGCCGCAATCCAGTGGGCCGTGGTGGCCCCCACGTTGCCCGCTCCAACAATCGTGATCTTCTTGCGCATCGGAGTGCCTCGCAAAAGCAGGGCCCATCTTAGGACAGATGGGCCGGATCTGGCTACGGCAGGTGAAGGACTAGTCAGCCGCCGTGGAGGCGGCCTTCTCGTCCATGTTCTCGATCACGTATGTACCGAACTCGCTGGTCTTGACCTTGGTAGCGCCTTCCATTAGCCGGTGGAAGTCGTAGGTGACCTTCTTCTGCTCGATGGTGCGGCGGATGCCGGTCTCGATCAGTCTCGCCGCCTCGCGCCAGCCCAGGAACTCAAACATCAGGGCACCAGAGAGCATCACTGAGCCAGGATTAATGACGTCCCGGTCAGCGTACTTGGGAGCGGTACCGTGGGTGGCCTCGAACATGGCGTAGCCGTCGCCAATGTTGGCGCCGGGAGCGATGCCCAGTCCGCCGATCTGTGCCGCGCAGGCGTCAGAGATGTAATCGCCGTTCAGGTTGGGCGTGGCCAGGATGTCGTACTCGTCAGCGCGGGTGACCACCTGCTGGAAGATGGAGTCGGCGATGCGGTCGTTGATCATCAACTTCATCTTCCACTGGCCGTTGCCGTGCGTCTTGTAGATCGCGTCCAGACACTCCTTGACTTCCTTGTAGATCTGCTGGCGGAAGTCCTCGGTTCCGAACTCCAGGCCTGGCTCGACCATGGCGGCGTTCTGCTCGATCGTGAGATTAGGGTTCTTGTCCTTGTTGTCCAGGATCCAGCTTTCCCGTTCGGTCACGACCTTGTCACGGAACTCGCTGACTGCCAATTCGTAGCCCCAATTGCGGAACGCCCCCTCGGTGAACTTCTGGATGTTGCCCTTGTGTACCAGGGTGACCACCTTGTTGCCGTTCTCCAGCGCATACTGGATGGCCTTGCGCACCAGCCGCTTGGTGCCGCTGATGGAGATGGGC
>DASYTX010000372.1:0-13928 GCA_036001865.1 Terriglobales bacterium | reverse complement strand
GTCTCTGCAGCGGCCCGTGCCGCGCGCTCTCGCACCGGCAGACCTGCTGGCTCAGGAGGTGAGCCGCACCCGCAACCAGAGTTCAAACCCATAACGGAGACGAAACAAATGAACCGCACCGCCGCCCTGTCCCTTGCAGTTCTGCTGACTGCCACGCTGGCCTGGCCGCAAGAGCGAGAGTTCAACATCAAAGTGCCACCGCCGCACCACCATCCTGGCCCAGGGCTGGGCGCGTGGTGGAAGAATTCTGACGTTGTCAAAGAGCTGGGACTCAGCGAAGCCCAGGTCAAGCAGATCGAACAAACCTTCCTCGACCACCGCCTGAAGCTCATCGACCTGCGCGCCGAGCTGGAGCGCCAGGAGGTCAGGTTTCAGCCGCTGATCGATGCCGAGCAGCCGGACGAAGCCAAGATCAGCGCGCAACTCGATGTCGTGCTGGCCGCGCGCGGCCGGCTGGAAAAGGCCCATGCCATGATGCAGCTTGCCATTCGCCGCGTGCTCAGCGTCGAGCAGTGGAAGAAACTGCAGTCCCGCCATCATCAGCGGGACCACTTCGCTCCTCTGCCGCATCCCACCCGCCTGTTGCTCCGCGGGGAGCCATTCGGCGGTGGGCTTATCCAAATGACACCGGAGCCAGCAATTCCTTTGCCGCCGCCTGTGCCGGAAGAGCCCGAATTGGACTAGCCTGCGACAACAGCACCGATTTCACCGCGCCCGGCTCCCGAATGTCGGGCGCTTTCATTTGCGTGCTAAACTGAAATCGATCTCATCACATGCCAGGTATGCTGCGATGAAATTTGGCGTGATCATCTTCCCCGGCTCCAACTGCGACCACGATGCCTACCATGCCATCTCGGCGGTCGCTGGCCAGCCCGCAACTTTCCTGTGGCACGAGTCCAACGACTTGCAGAACTGCGACGCCATTATCCTGCCTGGCGGCTTTTCCTACGGCGACTACCTGCGGACCGGCGCCATCGCCCGCTTTGCTCCAGTGATGGAATCGCTGCGCGGCTTCGCCACCCGTGGCGGACTGGTGTTGGGCATCTGCAATGGTTTCCAAATCCTGTGCGAGGCAGGGATGTTGCCGGGCGCGCTCATGCGCAACGCCGGCCTGAAGTACATCTGCAAGCACGTCCACGTGCGCGTCGAAACCACCGACACGCCGTTCACGCACGCCTGCCAGCGAGGCGAAGTCCTAAGAATTCCCATCGGCCACATGGAGGGCAACTACTTCTGCGACCCCGCTACGCTGGACAGCTTGCGCCGTGACGATCGCGTTGTCTTGCGCTACTCCACGCCGGGCGGCGAAATCACAACCGAAGCCAACCCCAACGGCTCGCTCGACAACATTGCCGGCATCTGCAACGAGGGACGCAACGTGCTCGGCATGATGCCCCATCCGGAGCGCGCCAGCGAGGCGCTGCTCGGTTCGACCGACGGCTTCCGAATCATCCAGTCACTGGTCGGCGCGCTGGCGGCCAAGTAGTTCTAGAGCGTTATCAGCCGGTTGCGCCTGTCTCAAAAACTTGGCCGTAACCGTCATTCTTGTTTTTCAATGTGAGCAGTGCAGGCAAGTCCATGAAAAACGCACTAGCCAAGAAGAAACTCGCTATCCTGGGTGTCGGCAAGATCGGCGGCATCCTGCTAGAAGCTTTTCTCAAGCAAAAGCTGGTCTCACCGCAGAACATCGCCGCCACCGTGCACCGCCCTGAGCGGGTCCAGGAAGTGGCGCGGCAATTCAAGGTCCGCGTCAGCACTGACAATCGCGCCGCCGTGCGCACCGCAGACGTGATCCTTATCTGCGTCAAGCCGCAGACGGTGGACGAGGTGCTGGACGAGATCCGCCCCGAAGTCACGCCCGCCAAGCTGATAATCTCCGTCGCTGCTTCGGTGCCCACCAGCTACATCCAGCAGAAGCTGCAAGTCGCGGTGCCCGTGATCCGCGCCATGCCCAACACGCCGGCCTCTGTGGGCTGCGGCATGACTGGACTGTGCAAAGGCGGCTTCGCCCGCGAGAAGCATATTCAGATCGCGCACGCGCTGTTCGACTGCGTCGGCCGAACCATCGAGGTTGAAGAGCGGCAGATGGATGCCGTCACCGGCCTCTCCGCCAGCGGCCCGGCCTACATCTATATCATCCTGGAATCGCTGGCCGAGGCAGGCGTTAAAGTCGGCCTCTCCCGCGAAGTGGCCACGCTGCTGGCGGCGCAGACCGCGCTGGGAGCGGCGCGTGTCGTGCTTGACAGCGGGCATCATCCAGCGCTTCTCAAAGACATGGTTACCACTCCCGCCGGATGCACCATCGATGGCATCCTGGAGCTGGAAGAGGGCAAGCTGCGCGTCACTTTGATCAAGGCAGTGGTCAAGGCCACGCAGCGCGCCAGCGAGCTGCACGTCCTGCGCTAGGCGGCTACGCCTCCGGGCGTGAAGGCTTCCTTGTTCACCACGTACGGCATCTTGCTGTAGTCGCCGCCGTAGTTTTTCTCCAGGATGTCGATCAGTCCCTGCACGCAGCGTCCGGCCATGCCTTTATCGGGATCGGGCGAGAGGCGCGTGATCTGCGCTCCCGAAGCGAAGTGATGGAGTAGGCGACAGCGGTCTTCGATATCGGGATCGCGCAGCGGTGAGTCCGCGGGCAGCGGTTCCTTCTCATAGACGTCGAGCGCCGCGCCGGCGATCCAGCGTTCTTTCAGCGCCCGCGCCACCGCGTTTTCGTCCACCACCGGCCCGCGCGAGGTGTTGATGAGGTACGCCGTCGGCTTCATCATGCGCAGAGTGCGCTCGTTGAACAGATGATAGGTGGGCGTGTCACTCTCGCCTGGGCGTAGCAGGGGCACGTGCACGCTGACGAAGTCAGCCTGGCGAAGGGCATCTTCGAATTCGGTGTAGCGGATTGAGTGGCGGTCTTTGCTCAGGCCGAGGGTGGCGCGCAGGTCGAGCAATTGCTGGATGCCGGTGACGAACTTCTCGTTGCGGCTCACCGGGTCGTAGCACAGGATATTCATGTCAAAGCCGGTGGCCTTCTTGATCATGGCCAGGCCGATGCGGCCGGTGCCGATGATGGCGATGGTCTTGCCCGTGACCTCGTCGCCCAGGAAGGGCAGGAACGGATGCCAGGCGCCCCAGCGGTTCTCGCGCACCAGCTTTTCGCTCGGCCACAGCTTGCGCGCCACCGCGCCCAGGATGAAGAAAGCGAACTCGGCGGTGGCCTCGGTCAAAACATCCGGCGTGTGCGTGAACGGGATTTTGTAGCGGTTGGCGTCGGCGCGATTGATGTTGTCGAAGCCGACGGCGATCTGCGCCACGCCCTTCAGGGTCCCCTTCCCTGCCTCAAAGATTTCGGCATCGATCTGGTCGCGCAGGGTAGTGATCAGCCCGTCGATGCCTGATTTGACCTTCTCGATGATCAGGCTTTTGGGCGGCGGCTCCGGGTCGGGATAGACCTCGACCTCGTAGCCGCGCTTGCGCAGGACGTCGAAGGCAGCGTCGCCGATGTGGCAGGTGGCAAACACACGGAAGCGCTTTTTCTCGCTCATGGCCGCTCTGGTTTATAGCAGAAGAGTGGCTGCTTGTCTCTTGGCCGGTACCCCGCCCCCGGTCCCCGGCCTCCTTTAGAATCAAAGACGTACGGGGGTATTTCGTGCAAGTATCTGGTTTTTCCATGGCTTACGGGGTGTGTTTGTATAATATCATAGAGCAATATATCTACCAAGACATTATATCTCATAATGGGGAGGCTGTCAAACGGGGAAAGGGCCATAGGCAACCGGACTCGCCTATCGCAGTCTCGCCCCAGCAGTCAGCAGTAGGGTCTTGTTCCCTTTCCCAGGCGCGTTTGGTGGTAGCTGGATGCTCTTACTTGACTAGACAAATGACTAGTCCTATCATGGTTTTGAGAGGTGCACCGTGACCTGGAAACTACACGAGGCGAAAGCCCGCTTCAGCGAGTTGCTGGAGACGACCATCAAGAAGGGCCCACAGGTGGTCACGCGCCGCGGCCGGGAGGCCGCAGTTCTTGTCCCCATCGAGGAATGGCATCGGCTTCAGAGGGCCGCCCGCCCAGGGCTGAAGGCACTGCTCCTCGATCCCGAGCCGCGCTTTGAAAACCGCATTCCCGAACGTGGTACTTTCCGGCGGCGCCGGCCTGTGGAGTTCAAGTGAACAAGTATCTGCTGGATACAAACGTGGTTTCGGAGCTGCGGAAGCGCAAACCTCACGGCGCGGTCTTAGCATGGTTCCGCGATTTGCGCGAAGAGCAGATATTCCTTTCGGCGGTCACGATTGGCGAGTTACAGGCCGGCGTTGAGTTGACGCGAACCCAAGATACGAACAAAGCCACCGACATCGAGCATTGGCTCGATCAGATCGCAGAGTCATACCAAATCCTGGCCATGGACACTCTGTGCTTCCGCGAATGGGGGCGGCTGATGCAAGGGAAAGGAGACGAACTGATCGAGGATGGAATGATCGCTGCTACGGCCCGCGTTCACGGTCTGATCATCGCCACCCGAAACGAAAGCGATTTTCGACGACTGCACGTGGAGATATTCAACCCATTCAAGCTGCGTTCCTAATTATCGCAGCTTCCTGGCAACATCCAGCGCAATGGAAGAAAAACCGAGATTCCTCGCTTCGCTCGGAATGACAATCTGTTGGAGGATGGCGGCAATCTAAGGAGAGTTAGCGGTGCTCGGGACCACCACCAGGCCGCGTCTCGATGTAGAAAACGATGCATCTGTGACCAAACGACAAAGCTCAGCTTGTCATCTCCATACTCCCCGGTGATCTCCCAGCAGCCGACGGTTGGGATATTAAGGGCGACTACCATGAAGGTATTGGTTCGACAGGTCCAACCGCCGTTGGGACCGTCAACTCCGAGAGGTGGAGCTGGCGCATCGAGCCGCTTGCCTGTGATGCTCAGCTTTGGCACTGGTTCTGCGTGGGGATCGTAACCCTTGCGATACCAAAGCAGCTTCTGTCTGAAGGCTGACTCTGTGGGGCTGTAATGCCCCAGCGCCCAAGTTCCGCTGGCGGGCAGACCAATCCAGAGCTTCTCCGTGCCAACCCAAAAAGATTCGGGGCCGATCCTCGCGGGATACGGCGGCGGCGGCCTGAAAGGAGGCGTTGGGGGCCTCGTAACCCGACAGGGTAGCGGCACGCGATCAGGGACAGTTGCTGATGACGTGGAGGCTTTTTGCGCGGAAGCCGCGGTGGCGGTGCCCATCAAAAACGTTCCGACCGCTAGTACTGTTACTGACCGCAAAGGCGACATAGCTGGCTCGTGTTATTAGATTTTCGTCCTGGGAAACCGAAGCTGCAAGAGGCCGCGGTTCAGCACCTCTTTTGCGGTCAAATGCGTGGTCCGGGTTGGTCCCCCTGGCAAACCGAGATTCCTCGCTGCGCTCGGAATGACAATTAAGGCGTCTTTGAGGCGCATGGATAGGGTTGAGGAGGCAACAACTACACGTTCTTCATTACCCACTGCTCGATGCGGTCCAGCGCCTTGTTGATGTTCTCGATGGAATTGGCCACGCTGAAGCGCAGGTAGCCTTCGCCGAATGATCCGAAAGCGGTGCCAGCGAGACAAGCCACGCCCGCGTCTTCTAGAAGCGCGTCGGCCAGCTTCTTCGACGGCCAGCCGGTGCGGGTGATGTTGGGGAAGGTGTAGAAGGCGCCCTTGGGCAGGCGGCAGGAAAAGCCTTTGATCTTGTTGACGCGCTCGACGAACAGGTCGCGGCGGCGGCGGAATTCTTCCCGCATGCGGTCGACCGAGGTCTGGTCGCCGCGCAGCCCCTCGACGCCGGCGATCTGGGTAAAGCTGGCGGTGCAGGAGTTGGAGTTGGTCATCAGGCGGGCGACGTGCACGGCCAGGTCGGCGCGCATGACGCCGTAGCCCAGCCGCCATCCGGTCATGGCGTAGGTCTTGGAAAAGCCGTCGAGCAGGATGGTGCGGTCGCGGAAGCCGTCCACCGACATGAGAGAGAAGTGCCTGCCCTCAAAGATCAGCCGGCTGTAGATCTCGTCGGAGAGCACCATGATGTCGCGATCGCCGATGGCGGCGGCAATGTCGCGCACATCGCGCTCGGTGAGCACGCCCCCGGTGGGGTTCTCCGGCGAGTTCAGGATGATGAGCTTGGTGCGGTCGGTGATGAGGCTGGCCAGCTCGTTGACGTCCAGGCGGAAGTCCATCTCCTCGCGCAACTGGATGGGCACTGCCTTGGCGCCCAGGAAGTTGACCATCGACTCGTAAATGGGGAAGCCCGGATTGGGGTAGATGACTTCATCCTCTTCTTCAACTAATGCCAGGATGGCGAAGAACATGGTGGGCTTGCCGCCGGGCACGACCACGACTTCCTCGGGCGTGACCTTGACCCCGCGCGTGCGGCTGACCTCTTCGGCCACGGCCTCGCGCAGGACGGGGAGTCCGGCCGATGGGCCGTAGTGTGTCCAGCCCTTGTGCAGAGCGTCCACCCCGGCTTCCACGATGTTGCTGGGGGTGTCGAAGTCGGGCTCGCCGATCTCCAGGTGGACGATGTCCCGCCCCTTGGCTTCCAGGGCGCGCGCCTTCACCAGCACTTCGAAGGCAGTCTCGGTGCCCAGGCGCGACATGCGCCGGGCCAGTGGCAAGCGGGTCTGTGTGGCTCGGGTCATCTCTTGTTTTCCTTGCGCGTGTTTTCCTTGCGCGTGTTTTCCTTGCGCGCTTCGGCCTCCGGCCTGCGCGCGGGCCTCCGGCAGAGAGGAGCACCTCTGCTGATCCAGCTCTCCCCGGACTCACGTCGGGGCTACTCTCTGTGCCGTCGGCTGAAGCCGACTCAAACTTTCGCTTTCGCTTACCCACCACTTACGTGGTGGGCTAATAAATGCCGTCGCTACGCGACTGGAGTCTTTCTTGTCCCATCCCACTTCTTCGCTCGTAACGGAGTTCTCATGCACTCACGAAAGCCCGTCGGGCAGGGTTTTCGCGGGCCTGAAGGCCCGCGCTCCCACCGAAAACACCGGTCAGGGCATTTATGAGACAGCTTGACAGCTTACAGCTTCTAGCTGCGCGGCGCCCACTGTACCGCGCCAGCAGAGCAAAAGCCGATGAATTATATCGCGCAAGAGTTCTGGTTTCGCGGCCGGGCCGCGCTTGGGAAGGCGTGATATGTTTACGCCATGTCCTTATATTTGGTTACCGGAGCTGCGGGCTTCATAGGCTCTTCCCTTGCCCACGCACTGCTGGAGCGCGGGGAGCGGGTGCGCGGCATCGACAATCTCTCCACCGGCAAGCACGAGAACCTTGCGGAGATCGCAGATCGCATTGATTTCCGCCAGGCTGACCTGCTGGATCCGGCCGCCTGCGCCGAGGCCTGCCGGGGAGTGGATTACGTCCTTCATCAGGCGGCGCTGGCGTCGGTGCCGCGCTCGGTGGCCGATCCGGTGAGCACTCATGCATCGAACGTGGACGGCACCTTGAACCTGCTGGTGGCGGCGCGCGACGCCAAGGTGAAGCGCGTGGTCTATGCCGGATCTTCTTCCGTTTACGGCGACGCTCCGACTCTGCCCAAACACGAGGACATGCCGGCGGATCCGATCTCTCCCTACGCCGTCTCCAAACTTGCCGGCGAGCTTTACATGACGTCGTTCCACCGGGTGTACGGCCTGGAGACGGTTACGCTGCGCTACTTCAACGTGTTCGGGCCGCGGCAGGATGCCAACTCGCAATACTCGGGGGTGCTGGCGCGGTTCATCACGCAGATGCTGCAGGAGGAGCAGCCCATTATCTTCGGCGATGGCGAGCAGAGCCGCGACTTCACCTACGTCGATAACGTGGTGAATGCCAACCTGCTGACGTGCAAGGCGCCGGCTGCGGCGGTCGCTGGTCGCGTGTTCAACACAGCGACGGGCAAGCGCTATACGCTCAACCAGACCTTTAACGTTTTAAAGAAAATCATCGGCTATGGCGGCACAGCGCGCTATGGTCCCGAGCGTGTCGGCGACATCAAGCATTCCCAGGCCGACATCTCGCTGGCGGAAAAGCACCTGGGATACCAGCCGCACGTGGGCTTTGCACAAGGTTTGGAGCATACGGTGGCCTGGTACCGCACACAGATTGGTGCAAAATCGGCCGCAAGTCCGGCCTTCTGACCCAGCAAGCACGATTTCTGTTGCTACTGTTCTCGAGCTGTAGAAAAATTCCAGCAATCTCCCAGTAAAAGTTGGGTGCGCTTAGGCGCCACTTTGAGAGAACTGAGCAAGACCCTCGTGCAACGTGCGCAGACCATACTGAACGTGTATGACAACCCATCGCAGCGCCGTACTGTGCGTCCCATGCTGCGTCATGCCGGCTTCCGCGTTCAAGAGGTTGGCAGCGGTTCCGGCGCCTTGCGTGCGGCGCGAGGCGACGCTGATCTGATCCTGCTGCACGTCCAATTACCGGGCTTAGGCGCATTTGAGCTGTGCCGTCGAGTCAAGGCTGATGCCGCTACTGCCCTCATCCCAGTAGTCTGCATCGCCGCCAGTGCGGTGGCTGCGGAAACCAAAATGCGGTGCCTGGAAAGCGGGGCCGACGCATTTCTTTGCGAACCCTTCGAGGCCACAGAGCTGGTAGAAACCGTGCGCAACCTGCTGCACACCCGCGACCTGTGGCGCAAGCTGCCGCCGCGTACCCCGGACCAGCCCACCCGGACCATCCTGTGCATCGATGACTCCGAAGCCAGCCTGGAGGTGCGCCAGACGTTCCTGGAACACTTCGGCTATCGGGTAATCAAAGCCACCAGCGGCGGGCGCGGGTTGGAGATCTTCTCCGACCAAAGCGTCGATGCCGTCATCCTCGACTTCAACATGCCCGACATGAGCGGCGAGGAGGTGGCGCTCAAACTGCGCCGCCTCAACCCGAAAATTCCCATTATCCTGCTCTCTGGTTACCCTGACGATATCCCTCGACTTCTGATCGAGGCCCTGGATGCTTTCGTCGCCAAGGGCCAGCCTCCGAACGTGCTCCTGGAAACGCTCCAGGAGCTGTTCACTCCGGCGCCTGGCCTAGCTGACGCCGCGCCATCTCCGGCTTTGGGGAAAAAGCCTGCAGAACGGACCGATCCTCTGCCATCCTCACGCACCGAACGGCGCAGCAAGGGCTGAAGGGTTTCCCCGCTGGATTCGACGAGGGCTATTCGGAGATCGCCGGCTGCTGGCGGTCAGGTGCGCGCAGAATGCGCTCCACGGCGTAGGGGGCGCGCCGCGCCGGCTCGTGATAGTGCCGCACCTGCATCTCGCCCAGCAGCCCAAGAGCGAGCAACTGCACGCCGGCCAGAATCAGCACTGCGGCAAAGATGATCAGTGGGCCATGCGCCTGGATCATATCGATGTGCGGCCACAGCAGCTTCTTGCCCATCAGCCACAAGGCAATGGCCCCGCCAAACACCACACCTACCATCCCCACGGACCCAAAAAAGTGCAGCGGCCGCGAGAGGTAGCGCAGCAGGAAGCGGATAGTGATCAGGTCAAAGAACACACGGAAGGTCCGCGAGAGCCCGTAGTGCGAGTTGCCGCGCTCCCGCACCGTGTTGCGGATGGGTACTTCGCAGATCGTGGCCCCGTGCCAGGACGCGAGCGCGGGGATAAAACGGTGCAGCTCTCCGTACAGCGGCACCTGGTGGATCAGCTCCCGCCGGTAGGCTTTGAAGGTGGTGCCGAAGTCGTGGATGGGAACGCCGCTGAGCTTGCCCATCAGCCAGTTGGCCACGCGCGACGGAATGCGCCGCAGCCACAGGTTGTCGATGCGCTCTTTGCGCCACCCGCTGACGATGTCGTAGCCCTGCTCGATCCGCTGTACGAACTTGGGAATGTCGTCAGGGTCGTGCTGCAGGTCGCCGTCCATGGCGATCACGTACTCGCCGCGCGCCTGGTCGAAGCCGGCGGCCAGCGCCGAGGTCTGCCCGAAATTGCGGCGCAGCTTGACCACCACCACCCGGCTGTCCACCGCAGCGATCTCCTGCAGCAGGCGGAAAGTGGCGTCGCGGCTGCCGTCATCCACGAAGACCATTTCGAAAGGCTCGCCCACGCCCTCCATCACCGCCTTGAGGCGGTCGTAGAGCGTGGTGACGTTCTCCTCCTCGTTGTGGAAGGGGACGACAATCGAATATTTCGGCATCGGATGTTCGGGATTATACCGTGCCGGGAGTCCGGGGCAGCCTTGTTGCCGCGCGGAGGTGGTTGTGGTATCTTGTGCCCCGACATCAGGAGTGACCCGGTAACGGGTCCGGCAACCGAGGCAGGAGACGCCGCGGTGCCTTGAGCTGAACCCGGCTCGATGCGCGGAACCATAAGTTCCGAAACTCAGTCTCCCAGAATGAATACCGCCCCTGATGTCGGGCGGTTTTTCGTTTCTGGCTCCTGATGCATGCCAGATGGAAAGGAGCATGCATCAATGCACGGCATCCCAGAAAACTCTCACTCTTCCACGCAGCAAAATTCGCTGCTCGAAACCCGGGCCACGCCGCGCCCCATCGCGGCCGACTGGCACCACTTTTACGGCACGCGCCTAATCGTCTTCCCGCGATGTCTTTGTTTTGCCGCCCTCGCGGGAAGGGGCGTAACCCGCGAGGTCTGCTACTGGCCCGACCTGGCCACTTTTCTCGAAGACCGCCAAACCCGGCGCATGATGTACTACCCCAGCGACCTCAGCCGCTATTCGGTCAGTGTGGTTTATTCGAAGGACGAGGACCGCTGGGAGGCCGCCAAATACTGCGACGCTAGCCTGGCCCGCCACTGTGCCGGGGCGTCCTTTGAAGAGGCCATGGCGCGAACGCTGGAATTCGGCCTGGAGGGCGATGAGATGGCGAGCGTGGCCTAGTCGGAAGAAACACTTCACCGCCGAGAGCGCAGAGAGCGCCGAACTCTCGGTTTGCAGGCGTTATTTCTTTTCGCGCAGGTAGGCGTCAGCCTGTCGGGCCCAGTCGGCGCGCGGCGGGGCGAAGATGTCCATGACGCGTGTGTCCTCCAGCGCTTCGGCACTGTGGGGCAGGTTGGGCGGGATGCAGAGCGCTTCCCCGGCGCGCACCACCACTTCGCGATCGTCCATACCGAACTTGAGCGCGCCCTCCAGCACCATCGCCACCTGCTCGTTCTCGTGTTGGTGTCGCGGCACCACGCAGCCTTTCTTGAGGGCAAAGCGCGCCACGGTGAGGCCTGCGGTGGAGATGAACTGCCGGTCAAGCAGCGGGTTCATCTGCTCCCAGCCCAGGTCGCTCCATTTCAAATGGCGTAGGGTATTCATTGCGGATGTTGCGGTTGAACGTTCCGCGACAGTGTAATCGAAGGGGGGGTAGTTGAGTTAGCTGCTGAAGCGGGTTTCAGGAATCTGGGAGCCGCGATGTGATATCTGCGCGCGCGTGCAGGAATCTCGGCGCCGGACTTCGTAAGTTACGTCAGCATGCCTGTCTTTGGTTTTGGTGGGCTTGCCTCGTAGGGAGCGGAGAGGTCATGAGTTCCCGCCCCAACGGTCATCAGTTTCCGCCTCGCGCTGATTTTGCGAACCGTCTTGCGCACCGCCCGGGTGCCGCAGTAGGGGCAGAGAACGAATTTTGGACTCAGATGCTTCTGGCAGCCAGCGCACCTTTCAGAAGCGCCCAAGTCCTCGAATGGGACCACGCGCGTAACTTCCTCAACCGTGGTGACACCCAGCCGTACTTTTTCCAGGGCATCCGCCTGCATGGACTTCATCCCGTTGGCACGAACGAGCGAGCGAATCTGGTCGTCGCGCCCACCGGAACAAATGACCTCGCGGACCTCGTCGTCGAGCACCAGTAGTTCGAATACTCCGATTCGCCCGCGGTAGCCGCTTTCATCGCAAGCATCACATCCGACCGCGCGGAACACGCTTTCCGGGACATCCGCGACCCCGGCTTCAGTCAACAACGTCGCTTCCTTGGCGCTGATGGGTTCCTCGCGCCGGCAATGGCACAGTCTGCGGACCAGCCTCTGGGCGATGATGGCGGTCACTGAGGAGGTGAGCAGGAAAGCCGTTATGTTCAGATCAAGCAAGCGGGTGATGGCGCCGACGCTGTCATTGGTGTGCAGTGTCGTTAATATGAGGTGCCCGGTTTGAGAAACCTCCATGGCTATCTCGGCGGTTTCCCGGTCCCGGATCTCACCCACCATAATGATGTTCGGGTCCTGACGCAGCATGGACCGCAAGCAGTTGGCGAAAGTACGCCCGGCACGCGCGTTCACCTGTACCTGGTTGATCCCCCGCATCATGTATTCCACGGGATCTTCAATGGTGAGGATGCTCACGCCGGGCGAGCGCAGGAGATGTAAAGCCGCATACAAGGTCGTGGTCTTGCCTGACCCGGTGGGACCGGTGACCAGCACCATGCCCTGCGGGAGTGACAGAATCTCGCTCAACTCATCGCAATGGTCGGGAGCCAGTCCGAGCTCCCGCAAGCTGACACGCGCGGATGTGGGGTCGAGCAGGCGGATGGTGATCTTTTCACCGAATTGCGTAGGCAGCGTAGACACGCGGAGGTCGTACTGAGTTTCGCCAATTCGCGCCAGCAGGCGGCCATCCTGTGGCACGCGGCGCTCGGCGATGTCCATGTCGCAGAGAATTTTGATGCGCGAGATGAGCGAGGTGCGCAGTTCCGCAGGCACCTGAGTGAGGTCCCGCAGGACGCCGTCCACGCGGAGCCGCACCAGGGTCCCCGTGGCCTCCTGTTCAATGTGAACGTCACTGGCGTTCTTGGCCGCAGCCGCCCTCAGGATGGCGGAAACCAGGTGCACCGCGGGTGTGAGCTTGCTGCGCAATTCCCGCTGGAACTCCTTAATGGCTTCCTCGTTGCGTTCGCTGGCCACAGCGGTAAAGAATTCAATGTAATTGGGATCGACTTGCTCAGCGAACTCCACTTCCTGCGGCGTCTTCTTGTTCTCCGGATAGTACTTCTCAATGGCAGCATGGATTTCGCTCTGGAATGCGAAGCAGGGCTCGATCTCGGCTCCCAGCCGGAAACGCAACTCGTCCACCACCCTGAGGTCCTGCGGCTGCGCCATGGCGACCTTGATCTTTTTGCCTTCCTTGAAAACGGGCAGCACGCAGTAACCCAGCGCAATGGTCCGTGGGACCTTCCGGAGAAGCTCCGGATCCACGGGAGTGATGGCAAGGTCCAGATATTGTGACCGGCTGACCTCTTCCAGGGCCAAGGTCAAGTCCTGTTTGGATACCTTGCCGCCCTCGAGCAGGACCTCGCCCAGCATCGCCAGCTTGTTCTTTTGCTCGTTGAGGGCTCTTTCCAGAGCCGCCTCGGAGAGGTGGTTCCGTTCACGCAGTATTTCGCCCAGCTTCTTCTTTCGCACGAGGCGAGTTTAGCCCTTTCGTGCGCGCCCGGCCAGTTACCGAAGTACCTGCATAAGTGATTGAGTCGGTTGGAATTGAGGTTGAGGAAGGGTCAGCGTTTTGGGCTGGAAGGTGGAGGCCCTGGGCAGACTCGAACTGCCGACACGCGGTTTAGGAAATCTTTTAGGGCATGTCAGTAACAGCTTGATGCGGCGACGGAAACACCTGCAACCCCTCAATTCACGTTAACTTAGGGTTGTGCGCGTCCCTCGGACCTTGTACCCAAATGTGGGGACATGAAGCAGGAGTCCCCACAAAAGTCCCCACATCTGGTGTGCGCTCCGATCCTTACCGACAAAAGCCACACTCAGCTCTAACGCACCAACAATTGTCAGGGAGCCATTGAGGGAAATCGACTTGTTCTGATTTCAGAACAAGACCACTTTTTCTGTTGACAGCCCCCAAAACCAGCTACTCTGCTCGCCGCAACAAACGGGCCCAACTCCAGTCCGCGCGCGGAGGTCCCCCATGGGCCGCATCGCATCAGCCAGCGTTTTTGCCGTGCTCCTTTCGTCCTCCATTGCAGCTGCACAGACAGCAGTCATCCCGCAACAAC